>CAXYUU010000134.1:0-8167 GCA_964292015.1 uncultured Acetobacteroides sp. | reverse complement strand
CGCTACTACCTCCTCTTCTTAAACGGATTCATACTATTAAACAGGGGCACCTGCGGCATCTCCATCACCTGATACTCCGACATGTCGAATAGAGCAGGACTTGGTCGCTCGAGGCTAATCTCCTTAACCAGTATGGTCGAAACGGTTCCCCGATCCAGATCCGTAACCACCGTCTCTAGCGAGGCACCATTCACGTCGCCCCAATTTCGTCCCGCACCCTGATTTCGACCCTTGCCCATGCTGGAGTAGGCCATAAGCTTACCCAAATGAAAGTTCAGGTCGTTGGTAAGCCACATGTCCGTCTTCGTTTTAGACGTTTCGGCAGTAACCTTATGGCATACGTAGCCATTTATGGTTTTGGTTTCGCTGGTTGGGGTAAGGGTTGGCCGCTCAATATCGTTCGTATCGAGCTGCTGCACGATGCTCTCGTAGCTATTCCGCATGGCCAGCTTGCCATCCTTGCTGCTTATCAGAATAAAGAAAACCTTCTGCTGAGGTTTAAAAAGAATGGCCATATCCTCCTCCTTGCCGCGCTGGTTTGGCAAAACCTGAGGTTTCATAAGTACTTCGCCATTTAACAGGTAGTAGGTTACATCCATGGGCTCCTTGATGTCGGTGCCGCTGATGTTAAGAAGGATTCGTCCGTTAAGCTGTTCCTGAGCATGGAGGCCTACCACGGTTAACGCCGTAAGCACCAGTAGCAATAAAATCGTTTTCATAGCTCGTTTGTATAATAGGGAATAAGTTGTTTAACGAGCATCCCATTTTTTAGTATCGATTACATATCAGAAAAAAAGTGAATTGGGGTAGCATAAGCTGGGATTTCATGTAAAAAGAATTGTGTCATAATGATCACATGTAACTCGTATAACAAATTTTCATCTACGTTGGGGAATTTCTGTATTCATCCTCGTTTTGCTTTTAATAAAAAAGCAAGAATGACACCTTGATGATCTTAAAAATAATACGTTCCTATATTGAATGACCAGCTATCGGCGTGCAATTTAAATATCACCTGACAACCTTATTCCGTAGACAATATGGCGTAGCCATACCAGACTGGCAGGAATTAGTTTCACTGAACTTCGCTTCGCTACGGTTCTGTTTGAGCGAGCGGAACTTTCACAACATTCCTCAATACGGCAACTCCGTCAGGGCTACAACATCCATTGAAATCGAAACATTCCCCCGCGACCGAGCGAGTTAATTCGTGCCAAGGTTTTTTATTTCTTTTTGTCCTACAAAAAGAAAAGATAAAAAGTTGAGTCTTGCTTTAGTATTCCACCTACATACAGTCAAAAAACTGTTAGAGGGGAGATCAATATTTTTAAAGGTGAAATTCCTGGTAGGTTAAGCACATAAAGCTGAGAAGCCAAGAAAAAAGTACAGTATCAACATTTTTAGCTGAATAAGTAGCGACAGTAGAAATATTAATCGTACTATTGCGATAAACAACGTAACCATGGGAACAACCAAGTTTGATTTATACTCCGATGAGGAGCAGCAGCTAGCCAAATACGCCAAGGCGCTCTCGCATCCCGCCCGCATTGCCATACTGAAGCTGCTCCTAAAGCGGCAGGCCTGCATTTGTGGCGATATTGTCGAGGAGATCCCCCTTTCGCAGAGCACCGTGTCGCAGCACCTTAAGGAGCTTAAGGATGCAGGGCTAGTAAAGGGCGATATCGATGGTGCAAAGATGTGCTACTGCATCAACGAGGTGGAGTGGAGCAACGCCCGCAGGTACTTCGACGACCTGCTTGACCAGCATGTCAACCCCAACGGGTGTAGCTAAAAGCCCCCCAACGCCATCGCCATTGTACAATAAAAGGAACCAGTATTCAACCAAAATAGTACAGCCATGAAGACAAAGATAATCGACCAAAAGCCCCTCACCCCCGAAGAGGTAAAGGAGCTGGTTAAAAATAAGTACAGCGAAATAGCCCTACATAATAACGAGGATAAGGAACCCTCGTGCTGCAGTTCGAGCTGCTGCGGCACCGAGGTGTACAACATCATGACCGACGACTACACCCACCTCGAAGGCTACCAAGCCGATGCCGACCTTAACCTGGGTTGCGGTCTCCCCACCCAGTTTGCCAAAATACAGAAGGGGGATACGGTAACCGACCTAGGCTCGGGTGCCGGAAACGACTGCTTTGTGGCACGTCACGAAACGGGCGATACGGGCAAGGTAATTGGCGTAGACTTTACCCCTGCCATGCTCGAAAAGGCGCGGGCAAATGCCACCAGGTTGGGCTTTACCAACGTCGAGTTCCGTCAAGGCGACATCGAGAACATGCCGGTAGACGACAACACCGCCGATGTGGTGGTGAGCAACTGTGTCCTCAACCTCGTTCCAAACAAGCAGAAGGCACTTTCCGAGATTTACCGGGTGTTAAAGGCGGGTGGCCACTTCAGCATTTCGGATATCGTGCTGGTAGGCAACCTACCCGAAAATATACAGAACGCCGCCGAGATGTATGCCGGATGCGTATCGGGTGCCATCCAAAAGCAGGAGTACCTTCGCATAATTAAGGAGGTAGGCTTTGTCAACATCACCATTCAAAAGCAAAAGCCCATTATCGTTCCCGACGAAATCCTGGCCAAGTACCTTACACCCGACGATATGGCCACCTTCAAGCAAAGCGGCACCGGCATATTTAGCGTAACCGTTTATGCTGAGAAAATCTAAAGCCATAGAAGAATGCAGACACCACGGATTTACAACCACCCATTCTCTACGACTTTACTTACTAAAAATTGCGTTGCCGCTACCAAGGTATAAACGTCAAGTAAATAGTCGAGAACTATTCGTCTAAGTTCTAAAATCTAACGTCTCACATCTAATGTCTCAAATCTAATGTCTAATGTCTCAAATCTAATGTCTCACATCTAGTATCTAGAATATGAAAATCCTCATCCTTTGCACCGGAAACAGCTGCCGCAGCCAAATGGCACACGGCTTTCTACAGTCGTTCGATAAGGAGCTAACCGTATGCTCGGCAGGAACCGAGGCCTCGGGCCAGCTAAACGCAAAGGCCGTTGCCGCCATGCAGGACGCCAGCATCGACATCAGCCACCACACCTCCGACTCGGTGGAAAAATACCTCAACCAGGAATGGGACTACGTGATTACCGTTTGCGGAGGAGCCAACGAGTCGTGCCCCGCATTCCTAGGCAAGGTAAAGCACCGCCTGCACATCGGCTTCGACGACCCTTCGCACGCCATCGGCACCGACGAGTTTATCTGGAGCGAATTCATCCGAGTTCGCAACGAGATAAAGGAGGACTTTTGGAAGTTCTACACCGAAAACATTAAACCCAGCTAGAGCTACTCAACCGAATATTATAGGTCACCTAAACTGCGACTACTCAGCACCAATGGCATCACAACACAAATATCTCGAACGCAACTAAAAGCGCACTATAGGCTTTCACCTATATCTGGCGTAAGTCTCGTGATACGTGATACGTACATCGTGATACCATCCATCACAAGGTGCTAGGTAGTTTCCCTAAACTGTCATCTTATGGAAAGTACAAGTAAAAAGTTACCCTTCTTCGACCGCTTCCTGACATTGTGGATATTTACGGTAATGTTTGGCGGGGTGGTTATCGGATATTTCATGCCCGGTATTTCGGGCTTTTGGAATTCGTTGAGCTCCGGCACAACCAACATCCCTATCGCCATTGGCTTAATACTAATGATGTATCCCCCACTGGCAAAGGTAAAGTACGAGAAGATACCGCTGGTATTCAAAAACCTGAAGCTGCTCACCCTATCGCTCACCCAAAACTGGATTGTTGGCCCACTGGTTATGTTCCTGCTGGCCATCGTTTTTCTGCATAGCTACCCAGGCCTTATGGTAGGTGTTATTCTGGTGGGACTAGCCCGCTGCATTGCCATGGTTTTGGTATGGAACGACCTCGCAAAAGGCGACACCGAGCTCGCTGCCGGACTGGTTGCCTTCAACGCCATCTTTCAGGTATTCCTCTACTCGGTTTACGCCTACATCTTCATCACCCTCCTACCTCCACTCTTTGGCTTACACGGAACAATCGTCCAAGTTTCGATATCCGAAATTGCGGTAACCGTGCTTATATATTTGGGGATCCCATTTGCAGCAGGATTGCTTTCGAGCCTCATCCTTCGCACCTGGAAGGGAAGCAGCTGGTACTTCTCTCGGTTCATCCCCAAGGTATCGTGGCTAACCCCCATCGCCCTCCTATTCACCATTTTTGTGATGTTCTCGCTCAAGGGCGAAAAGATTATCGAGCTGCCAATGGATGTGATTAGGGTCGCCATCCCCTACACCATCTACTTTGCCCTCATGTTCTTCGCCACCTTCTTTATCGCCAAATGGATGGGCGAAGGGTACGAAAAGTCCACCACCCTAGCATTTACCGCAGGCAGTAACGACTTTGAGCTGGCCATTGCCGTAGCCATTGCCGTATTCGGTATCAACTCGCAGGCAGCCTTTGCCACGGTAATAGGCCCACTGGTCGAAGTCCCCGTGCTCATACTGCTCGTTAACGTAGCGCTGTTCTTTAAGCGAAAATACTTTACGGTGAAGTAGGACGCTAGATGTAAGATTTGGTTCTACTTCGATTGATGTCGGTAGTATCCATCGCTCGACATTCAGCTCCCTGCGGTTGTTGCTTTTTTGCGGGTGGTTTTCCCCGCATTGCATGCGGGGAAAACCAAATTTAATCCTTTCAAGAAACCTACTTAGCTGCTACCTGTAGCAAGCTTAATCGAAGACAGGCTTGAATGTTGTGCTACTAGTTGTGCTACTAAAAAACCGGCTTGAATGTAGTGCCACTATAGCATAGTCAGAAGCCCTAATGGGCTTCAACTTGAATAGCCCCGAGTGAAATTCGGGGAAGTGGAGCAAAGTGGTTGAATAACATCAACCATAAAGAGCTAATCCATGTTTCATTACCCGCACTAAATAGAATAGAGCCCATATTTTCATCTCCTTTGATGAATTTCAATATTCATGCTCGCCGCGCTTTTAAAAATCAATGAGTCAACGCGACGTAGCACAAAGCATATCACCCCGCGGCGACGGATATGCTTAGTGTCTAGATGAAAAATGATACATATTTTAAAAAACGAGCTTTAAGAGAAAGTCAAAAAGCTGATTTAAGACACTTTCTCCCTCCATAAGTGGGTGGTGCCAATAGGGCGAGGTGGTTGGTATTGTGTAAACTGACAACCTTTTTTCAGGACGAGACAAACCACCCCCGGCTTCGCCGACCCCTCCTTTCTTAAGGAGGGGAGTACGCCCTGTGCAAATTCTGTCGTTACCATTAGCTACTTACATCGAAAGTACGCTACTGACGGCTTTGTGAATTTAAAATGGAGAGCTTGCCGCTTGGTGCAATGTGTAATCGGAGCAAATTCCCCTCCTTACCAAGGAGGGGTGCCCGTAGGGCGGGGTGGTTGGTGTTTTGTATGCTGACAACCTTTTTAGGACTAGACAGTTTTCTTTGCAAACAAGCCAAATGAATCAATCTTGTTCATACGCTATTTTAAACGCGAAATCCATCCCCCCATACTAAAACCACCCCGCTATCGTTTAAATAGTTAAATTGCAAGCAAACCATTACCCTATCAAAATATCTGTTAGAGCATATGAAGCAAAAATATGTACAGCTACTTATCCTACTTCTACTCACATCAACAAGTGCCATAGCCCAGCTTACCGGAGCAATTACCACAACGAAAGGCGAGCCCATCCCCTTTGCCAACATCTACATAAAAGAGCAGATGCACGGCACCTCGTCCGATGCAAAGGGGCACTTTTCGTTACATCTCGATCCGGGAACCTACACCGCAAGCTTTCAGGCAATCGGATATAAACCGCAAACACAAACCATCACCATCGGCAAAAAGGAGGTGGTGGTAAACGTTTCCCTCGAAGAGGCCATCTACAACCTCAAGGAGGTGGTGGTATCGAACAAGGACAACCCCGCCAACCGAATTATGCGTAAGGCCATATCAAACGGACAGCTGTATAAAACTAGGATGACGGGATACTCCTCCGAGGTGTACTTTAAAGCCAACCTCCTAGTGTCTAAGCTGGCCAAAATGGTGAAGTGGCTTACTCCCAAAGATGCCAAGCTCCCCATCGTTGGCAAAACGTACACCATGGAGATCATGAATCGGCTTACCTACAGGGCACCCAAAACCTACACCCAAAAAACAATCTCGTACCGCACCAACTTCCCCGGCGACGACCTCGAAGTACCCGGTATTGATATCTACAGGGGGAGTATCTATAACGATCGCTACTATGGCACCCCCTCTCCGCTGGGGCGCCAAGCCTTCTCGTGCTACAAGTTCTTTCTCATTGGCTCGTCGGTACAGGAGGGAGCCACCATCTTCAAAATTGGGGTCTCGCCCGTATACGCTTCGGGCCAATTCTTTAAGGGATTTGTCTACATCAAGGATAATTCGTACGAAATCGTAAATGCCGACCTCTCCGAAAAGGTCGGCCCCTCCATTATAAACCTACAGATCAGCTTCGACATGGTAAAGAACACCATCCCGATGCCAACCTCCATCAAAATTAAGCAGGCGATAGATATTCTTGGAAATTCGCTCTCCGTCAGCATGATTTCGTCGGTTAAGTACAGCAACGTTCAGGCAAAAAACGACAACGCTCCGATACCGGCACCCGTACAGGCTAAGGCCAAACCGGCTCGCGCAGCAACAAAAATTAACCGGGCAAAGCTCGATGCCATCAACGCTAAAATTCAGGATCTCGAATCGAAAGACGACATCTCGCTTAGCGAGATGAAGCAGATGATGAAGCTCGCAGATAAAAAGCAGGAGATGGAGGATACCACCAAATCGCTCGAGGAGAAAAACATTAAAATCGAAAAGGACTCCCTGTTCAACACCCAAGACACCACCTTCTGGGCAACCTCCCGTCCAATCCCGCTATCGGCCGAGGAGCTAAGGTATAGCCACGAGGCCGACTCCATTACCGCGCTAATCCCCAAAGGAGCCGCGGCACCAAAGGATACGGTGGGCACAAAATCAAAATGGCAGCCAGCAGCAATTCTTCTTGGAGGAACCTTTTACAAGAAAAGGCCAACCAGCATCTACACCTCGGGCTTTATTGGAACCGAAGCATCCTACTTTAACCCTGTCGATGGCTATACCCTGGCCAACAAGCTCTCGCTCGAAACCACCATCGACAGCACTAAAAAGCTGATGATCTCCCTTCGCCCCATGTACTCCGTTAGCCGGAAGCTGCTGATGGCCGAATCAAAGATAAGATTCGATGTCGCCCCTCAACGCATGGGCTTTATCGAGCTATCCGGTCGGTTGGCCTCCGGCGACTTCAATTTAGACAATCCCGTTCCACAGCTAATCAACGCTATCAGCTGCATCTACTTTAAGAGCAGCTACCAAAAGGTAATGGACACAAAGGGGGCCAACGCCAAATTCCAGATCGAGGTTGCCAACGGATTAACCATAGCCCTAACGGGGAGCTTCAACCAGCGCACGCTGCTAGAGAATAACACCAACCACTCGTTGCTAAACAAAAGCAGCCTGTACGAAAGCAATACGCCCGAAAATATATACCTCAACCGCTACCCCCTTTCCAACTACAAGCAGGCATCGGTACACCTCAACATCAGCTACACCCCAGCCCCGCGCTACCGCTACGATCGCCAGGGCTACAAAAGCTACATCTCGTACCACAAGCCCACCTTCCTGCTAAACGCATATCAGGGAGTAGGCGCCCTGGGCAGCGCCAGCACCTTCACCCATCTCGAGCTAGGTGTAAAGCAAGCGGTAGAAGTTAGCATGTTTAACCAGCTCAGCTATAAGGTTAAGGCTGGAACCTTTTACAACACCAAGGGCATGCAGCTATCCGACTTCTACTTTCCCCAAACGATGTACATGCCCTTTTCGTTCGAACCCAGTAAGAATGCCTTCACGCTACTGCCCTACTACAAAATGGCAACGCCAGCTTCGTACGTCGAGGCACACGCCTGCTACGAATCGGAACAAATAGTCCTTAAGCTCCTCCCATTCTTAAGCCGAAAGATGTTCACCGAAAATATAATGGTGGGCTACTACACTACAGGTAGATATAAAAACTACACCGAGGTAAGCTACGGCCTCGACAGGCTATTCCTTATTGGC
>CAXYUU010000133.1:0-8269 GCA_964292015.1 uncultured Acetobacteroides sp. | reverse complement strand
TGTCGGGACTCGCCCCTTATTACAAAGAGGAAGAACTACTAAATAAAAAACGGGAGGCAATTACTGGTAGTACATACGATAGTATTGTAGACAGTATAGCCTCAGCCTTTGACGATGGCGTAGTGAGCGCGGAAGAGTTCACCGAGACATTTGGTACTTTGATGAAAAAACAGGTGCTGAATGCCCTTAAAATGCAGATGCTCGAAAAACCACTTAAAGACTTCTATGCTCAGTTTGCCCTTGCAAGTGAAAGCGGTGGATCGCTAACCGCTGAAGAAGTTATTGCCTTACGGGCAACCTACGAGAAGATTGCAGCCGACGCTAAGATTAAGTTCGACGATTTGAACAGCATTATGAAGGGTGCAGGGTTGGATCTATTCGGAGGAGCTGCAGGTTCGAAAGAAAACTCAGCTGTTGGCATCGTAAAAAACCTCTCCGAAAATACGGGCACAGAGATAGTGGGAAATCTTACCGGGATGCGCTACGACATTCGAGAGCAAAACATGACAATTAAGGAGCAACTGGGGCTAATGAATCAGAGCGTAGTTTACCAGCAGCAAATAGCGGCCAATACCGAAATGAGTGCCGCAAGGTTAGGGCAACTAGTAACGCGCGTTGACGCAATAGTTAGCAAGATAGGAGCGACAGTTACAAACCAAAACGAAGGAAGGGCAACAGGGAAATGACAAACCAGCACTACATAAACGGCCAAGATGTATTTACAACTTGGGGGGTAATCATCACTAAGATTGAAGGATTAAACTTTCCAAAGCGGAAAACTGCCTACTCGAAGGCATGGGAGGGGTATTCGGGAACCGATGTTATTCCAGGAGGCTACGAAAGCCGCGAAATAACCGTTTCGCTTGTGCTGTATGTGGAAGCCAACGAGAATGCCCGGGCCAAGATTGAAAAGTTTCTACGAGACCTATCATCGTTATGGGAGTTTGTGCTCTACGATGTGGAACGAAAAGAGGGCGTGGTGTTACGTCTCAGCGATGAGACTATGCGTAACATCTACAAGGACACTAACAACAAGCATCTAGGCGAATTGAGCCTTAAGTTGATTAATGACTATCCTTGCTCCAAAACCTTTATCACCTCATGTGATGCCGTGAACGGCACCGTCAAGATAGAGTTCAAAAACCTAAACAATCCAAGGAAAATATTTTGGGGTAACGGCGTATGCTCAATAGAACGATCCGAACTCGCTCAGTATAACCTACCGAAAGGCACATGGTATATCGTTGTTACCGACAATACGGATTTCAACCCCGACAAGTCTTTATGGGCAACAGGAAGCATATTACCAGCACTAACCATCTAACCACGAAGCAATGCAGATCAAAATATACAGTAAGTCAAATACGCTTGTTTTCGCCGGTAATGCCGAGGTAAAGGGTAAGTTTCGCGGCATGGGAGAGGAGACTTTCACCGCATCGTTTGTTTCGACCGAATCCCTTGCGCTAGATTACGGGTGTTACATGGATATCGACGGGGCTCGCTATGCCATCCATATCAACCCTAAAAAGGAAGATGTAGGAACGCATAATGTTTACTCGGTAGTTTTCGAGTCTCAAAAGTACGAGCTCGCAGGGGCTCAGATGCAGAGTTTCGGACGTGCAAAGTACGACATCACCACCGACCTCGAAGGATGGGTAAAGCTATGGATGGAAAATGCAAACCGTGTAGGTAGTGGATGGTCCTATATTATTAATGAGCCAGTAAAAACCCTTAAAACATTGCTGGTAGATGGCGAAACCTGCCTATCTGCAGTTAACCGTATTTTCTCCGAATTTGGCAAGGAGTTTAAGTTTGTCGGCAAGCAGCTGGTCGTTGGCCGTATTGGTGTCGACCTATCAACTGTTTTGAAAGTTGGCCGCTACAATGGCCTATACTCAGTTACTGAAGACCAAAAAGGAACATCCAACCCTATCACTAGAATGTACGTGTCGGGTAGCGATAAGAATCTACCTGTTGACTACTGTAACGCCAACGGGGCAACCCCAACCGATAGGCTTAACATCAAAGCGGTAAACGGCGGGCTTCCTTACTTGGAGAATGCTGCAGATATTGCAAAGTACGGCATAATCGAGGGCAACTACTCTAACGAAGATATTTTCCCGCATAGAACAGGCGTAGTGTCGAGCGTGGACGGTGCCGATTATCAAAACCTATTCGACACCTCTCTCGACTTCGACATGAACGCTCAGCGACTACCCGGTGTGCCGGCCAACATCACATTCATTACGGGTGACCTTAGCAATTACACCTTCGACGTAATTAGCTACGATGCGGCGACTAAAAAGATACGAATAGCCGTAGGTAACGATGGGAGTGGTAAAGAACTACCCAATGCAGTTTTAAAGCCAAAAACAGGCGATAAATACGTACTTACGAGTATCGCTATGCCTCAGTCGTACATAACGACAGCAGAAAATGACTTGAAAGCAGATGCACAAGTAGAGTTTGAGAAGAGGCGCGGCTTTCAAGGGATATTCTCAGCCAATAGTATCGACCCTATCTTTCAGCAGGATCAAAACTTCTACCCATCCATTGGCGATCGTATAGGCATCGAAAGTAATGGAGTGGTAAAGCAGGTTCGCATAGTTGAGTACTCGATAAACAAAACCTCGGGGGTGACGATTTACGAGGGCATTCAGTTTGCCGATACAATAGAGCCTACCAACCTACAAAAGGATGCCAATAGCCAGCAAAAGACGAATACAGACATCTACATAGCCAATAAGGGGGCGAAGGATGCTAATACAGCTGTTGTTAATGCGGCTAGTATTTACGTCAAATACCAAACTGAAGATGTTAAGCCACCCCAAACAATCTACGGTGACATACGTGTAATAGGTAAGATATATTCGAGCGATGATATCATAGCCTTTAGCAATGGAGGGGAGGGTGGCGGCACCGCGCCTACCGTACCCATTGCCACCTATAGCACTACCGGAGTAGTTAAGATCGACCCCAACACGCTAACGGTGGATGCTGGCGGGATGATAGCCGTAAAGGGCGATATGTTTAACCTTACCAACTACTTTTCAAAATCGGAAAGCGATAGTCGGTTTGCAGCGCTAGGTCACTATCATACTAAGAGCCAAATAACCGACTTCGCGCACAGCCATATTGCGAGCGAAATCCCCGAGTTGGACTGGTCGAAGATAACCACGGGCAAGCCTAACTTCATAGTCGAAGGTGATGCCAGGTTAATCAATGCTCGTGCTGCTGCTGACGTTTACGCGTGGGCTAAGGCAACTACGAAATCAACCTATAGCGCAAGTGAGGTTGGTGCTATGCCTGAAAATGGAGCATATAGACCATCATTGCTATTTAATACTGCCACTGTAGATAAAGGTATATATAATGGCAACTGGCACACAGGTAATTATTGGGGTATAGGGAATGGTCCTACAGGAGCGCAAGTAAAAATAGGATCAACAGATATTAACGGCAATTATGTTGCAGGTGACTTACAATTACTTCTAGGTTCATCAAACAAAATAGTCGCAACAGTCGATCAAATACCGAGTACCTTACCTGCTAATGGTGGTAATGCTGATACGGTAGATGGATTTCACAAGTCTGATTTTTGGCATAGGGATAATTTAAACCGTAGTGATACTGATTTTGCAGCAAAAAATATAAATATAATTGGTAACGTAAAGAGTTCTCAAAGAAACGCACCCCCTTTTGTTGGCAATTGGGGTGCTTATGGTTATTGGTGTTTAGGAGAAGACTCTGCTAATGGAATAGATTGGGTAAAATTAGTAGGGAGTGATGGTAGTCTATTTAACTCAACACCTGTTAATCTTAATATCACAGGTAATTTGAAAGTTAATGGTGGTGATATTAAATCAAAAACACAAACCCTTATGGATGCCAGCGGCAACATACGATGGACGGTGCAGGTCAATGCGGCCAACTTCGCGCTGGAGTTTATGAATGCCAGCGGCGTTAAGGTGGCAGCCATTACGCAAAATGGAGATGGGCACTTTAAAAACAACACCATCGGCTATAGCCCATTTAACTACTAATTTAATTCGAAATGAAAACAGCAGTTGCAAAATCATCGTTTAAACGTATTTACTTCGGTGGTGAAAACCTCACCTTGATATCGTCTAACTTCGACCTGTACGTAGATGGCGTTATAGTATCGTTGGGGAATAGATCGGCAAACGAATACTTCCACGATTGGCATATGCCCACTCCTATGCTAACCAGTAGCCCTTCGAGCGGAACGGTAACGCTACCTATCCGTATGGCTAGACATATATACTCGGCTAGCATTGCAGAGGATGATGCAGGTGCGCGATATAACACCTACGCCGAAGACTTGAGCGGCATACGCACGCTTACGCTTACCGTTAACCTTACCCATCCAACACTAGGCAACTTCGAGGGCAGCGTTACGATGTACTATGCTCCCGCGCTGTGGAATCCCAACCTCCCGATAGAACGGCTAAGGGCAACGTTGCGGAGTATCGGTAACGACTACACTACCATATTCACCAACGCCGCAATTAATGGCTATTCGCCTAACCGTCCGCTAACCACCCCGCCGTATTCAGCTGGAGCCTGTTTAGGCTACTCGCCTGACTACTGCCCTGCAATAGTCGACTACCTGTACGGGGCAGCCATAACGTTAGACGAGGGGATGGCCGCGTTTGGCTACCGGGTAGACTACTATTTTGTGCCAGATCAGGTTATCAGTGTCACCATCGACGGGGTGGTGCATTCAACCCCCAATGGCACGTATACTAAAATATTGGGGGTTGGCAGTTACGCCATTAGCGCATCATTTAAGGATAGCCTAGGAGCCAGCCACCCTTTACCAAGTAAAGCTATAGCGGTATATCCCGCCCCTATTAATGTAACAATCAATACATTGACTTACAGCAGTATGTCTCGCAATGCAACCATAAATATTACAACCATAGATGGTTCCAGATCTTACGACGTGGAGGTTGTTTATACCTATACTTATATCAAACAAGGAGATCAATTCGCCACGGGTGGGACTACACGTACAACCTACAGCAACCGCACTTTTGCCGTAGGAACCTCAAGCTACATCTTCGCAGCTGCGAATCCTAATACTCCTACGTTCGACACAAAGACAGGGGTAACGGTCAACTTGAGCAGGGGAGGTAATTTGATCGCCAGCAAGTCGGTAATGTTTTAAACGCCGTTTATTGACAGTAAGTTAAATTAACACTACAATAGCAATTTAAATTTAGACGAATGGACAAGCAACAGGTTATTTATCAGATTCAGCAAGCGCTACAGATGCGCGAGGCCGATGCAAACGGACAAATGGGTACGGGTAAGTATACCATCGACGACACCGATAGGGCGCTACTGGCGAAAGAGCTGGTCAAATTACTGCTAGATGCAGCGTCGCAGCTAATGACAACACCAACACCAACACCAGCGGTGCCCTAGTCACGTAAGCACGATCGGGAGGGGCGCAATGAAACCCCTCTCATTTAATTGTTAAAAAACAAAACACAGCTAACATGGAAAAAGGATTAAACCCAGCCGCCGCGGTGGCTGACGAATTGAAAGAGCTAGACCTTACCGGGATTAAGTATGTAGACGTGGATGGTAACGCGGTGGATATCCCTATCAGAATCGAAAAGGATTTGGCAAACATTATCTACCGTAGCGTAGTCGAGGTTGACTTTATCACCCCGTCGATTGACCTCAGCAGTACGGGCAAGTGCAGGCTAACTGATGTCCAACTCGACAGGGTGGAGGATATTGTACGTAAATCCTATACGTTGGTGGTACAGGTGCCGGTATGCGAGAGGATAGCGAAGGCACGGACCCCGATAATGTAAGCCTGCATAAAAAAAGCCACCGTATAGAGGTGGCTTTTTTTATATCTGTATCAATACCGGTTACATGTCAGGAAACTCATCCTTCATCACATCGGTATCGTAAGCGGTCATTTTGCGCATGTATCGGTCTGTGATCTCAAGGCTCGAATGGCGAAAGTGCTTTTGGATATCTTTAATGTTCATTCCACTTTTGACCATTTTCACCGCACTTGTATGCTTAAACGAGTAGAGTTTATACTCTTTAGGCAGCCGGAGTGTATCCCGTATCTTATTAAATTGTACCCGTAATGTATTTTTACCCACTCGCACGGGTCCAGGCTCGCCACCGCGGCCTATCAGAAACCAATCAGAATCCAATGCAAGCAGGTCGTAATTTCTATTAATTTGATCCAGCAGCTGATTAGGAATATTAATCGTCTCAGTTTTTTTATTCTTCGACCACATCGACGATATCCTAATAATACCCGCAACTACGTCAATATCTTTGACTTTTAATTCGCGAATTTCGCCAGGTCTAATAGCACAGTAGTACTCTATTTGAGTGACAAGCCATAGCTGAGGATATTGTTGAAGTATATCTTTAAGCACATTGAGGTAGTTCTGAGGGATTGGCCGCGCGGCGTAGTCCGATTCGTCAACGACGCGGGGGATATTAAATACCGGGTTGGCCATTAGCTTGCCCTCTTTTCGTACGAAGGCGAAGAATGATACCAGGTGTCGTCGATACTTATCAATAGTACCCGAGGCAAGTTTCCTATCGTTAATAAGGTGAGCGAAAAATTGCAGTACAATCTTATTGTTAATAGCCGAAACATCGTAGTTGTTATACTTATGCGTCTCTAGCCATGAGCAAAATATCCTCATTTTGCTTTGGTAGCTCTCATACGATTTTTCGCGAAGAGATGATTGTATGCTAGATAGGAAGGTAGATAGGTAATAGCGTACCGTCTTTTGCGACTTGGCTATTTTCCCGGCAACACTTTCGAGCGATCGTGAGCGGATTTGATCTTCATAAACAACCTCGTCAGATTCTTCCAATGGATTCCATCCTTCAAGCAGCTTATCCTTTAATTCTTGTTGTAGGTTGTAGCAGGCAGTTAGTCTATCTGTTGCCTCTTTATGCACATTAATACCATCGTAAACCCGAATTCGTTCGAGTTTACCTGTCAAATCGTTTATTACAGAGTAATATACGTGCCAAACCTTATTGATGTCACCACCTGCAATGTAAATCTGTGGCAACCTCATTGCGACTTTCTTTCTCATCTTCTGCACTTTAGAAATGTTCCCCAACAATTTCAAAGGCAAGTAGACAAAGAAGAGACAAAATCGCCATTTTCGGTAAAAATGTAACGCCCTGAAAATCAGAGCGTTACAATGCTCTCGTGGAGCTGGAGGGGGTCGAACCCTCGTCCAAACAAGGAACCCAAATAGCCGCTACATGCTTATCCTTCACCTATTATTTCGAGATTCTGCCCGACAGAAGGCCTTCTAGCAAAATCCTTATCTCCTAAATCTTACAGGTGATTAAGAGCCTCACACCTGCCAGCTCTATGTTTTTGAAACCCCATATGCCTTTGTCCAAAGAGCAGGAACTGGGGCGGGATTCTCGTCTCTAGACCACCTAGGATCCGGAAATTAAGCTAATTCACTATGTGAAATTAAGCAGCGAGAGCGTAGCTATTTTCGCCATTTGAAAGTTGAGACTTGATATTTACGAGCTAAAATCACAACGCTCGGCATGCTACCATTCCGACTCTGCTTGCTGTCAAAACCAATACAGCCCCTTTCGGGTAAATCGCTATGGTTACTACGAAAATAGTTTGGCAAAGATACGCTATTTACGCGTTTTTCAAAGCGGTAATGGTCAATAGTGGATCCTTCGATTTAAATACGGCGCTTCCTGCTACAAGGCAGTCGGCTCCAGCATCGTAAAGGGCTTTGGCATTGGTGGTGTCAACACCTCCGTCTATTTGAATTAGGGTTGCCGCACCGCGCGAGTCGATCATCTTTCGTAGCTCGGCCACCTTTTTAAACGACTTTTCGATAAACTTTTGGCCGCCAAAGCCGGGGTTTACCGTCATTAGTAGCACCACGTCGATATCTTCCAGAACGTTTTCGAGCAGCGATACTGGCGTATGCGGGTTGAGCGAGACACCTGCTTTCATTCCGTTATCCTTAATATGCTGGATGGTGCGGTGAAGATGGGGGCAGGCCTCGTAGTGTACCGTTAGTATTTCGGCTCCTGCCTTTCTGAAGGCCTCGACGTAGCGGTCGGGGTCAACGATCATCAGGTGTACGTCCATCGGCTTTTGCAGTATCGGCTTAATACTTTCGAGTATTGGAATGCCGTACGAAATGTTGGGGACAAATACGCCATCCATAATGTCGAGATGGAGCCAGTCGGCCTGACTTTTATT
>CAXYUU010000132.1:0-8361 GCA_964292015.1 uncultured Acetobacteroides sp. | reverse complement strand
AAGCAGGAAAGGCAAGGGGCCGTAGTATCACCCTCGGCATAGTAGTTTACCCGTCGGGCGACGGTCTTCAGCAGCGCCTTCATTTTGCTATTGGCACTATTCCGTTCCACTATTTTACTACGACCACCGTCCGATGCTGCGGCCAGCGCCTGCTCCAACTCGGCGGTAAGGACGCCAAGCTCCCTATCGAGCGCCTCATCGAGCTTCGTCTTTTCACTTTTGGCGCAGCCTGCCTTCACCATCTTAGCCAGCTTAATGGATTCTACAGCCTTATAGTCGCTGTAATCGGTAATAACCCTACCCTGTACCATTGGCAACCTATTTTTAAATTATACCATATCAATTGCTAGCCCCCTACGGGCAAAAAAGCCATCCCTAGTGCGGCAGAAAGCTACTCCATTAGCGCTACATGGCACGGCAACCCGCTATTTTACCCATAAACGGGCTACCAACCCTACCAGATGAAGCCGCACTCACAAATACTGCACGCATCTATCCTACGCTACCTCCCCCCATTACCGGTAAGGAGGCGTAAAGACAAAAAAAAACTTCCTTTCCAGACCCAAATCGCCAACAAAAGCATCCTTCACCCTTCGCACCGGAGCAGTACCGCAGTATTCGCCTTGCTAATACAACAACAGAAGGGAAAATTGCTCCTAAAGGGCATCAGGCAGCCAAAGAACCTACCCATACTAACCATAAACCTAAATATCAGGTTCACTATTCGAACCAAAAAAAGCAGATGGTGGTAAAAAAAAAACAGGAATGAAAGCCTACTATCGGGTAACTGGCGATCAGTAACCGCGTAAAGAAGTACACGCAAGCTTGTATGCCTACAAACTCACTAGGAGTCCGCCCCATTTGCCTTAACTGCCAGATGAAGGTCCCACAACGTAATACGCTAAAGCGGTATGCCAAATACAAAACAGGTAAATTCGTTGGCAGCAGCACTGCAGAAAGCCTCTTCTTGCATAAAAAGATCGCAACCTTGCATAAAAGGAAAGCACTCCACCGCAAAAGAAGCCCAAGACAAAAAAAAGGAAACCAAAACAAATAAAAAAGAACTCAACCCACCATTAAGAGATACCAATCCATCACTAAAGGAGTCCAAGGCAAATGAAAAGGAACATAACCCGGCATAAAGGGAAACCACTCCACCGCTAAAGGAGTCCCAAACAAGAAAAAAGGAAACCAAAATGAGAAATAAGGAACACAACCCTGCTTAAAAGAAAACCACTCCACCACTAAAGGAGTCCAAAGCAAGAAAAAAGGAAACCAAAACGAGAAATAAGGAACACAACCCTGCTTAGAAGAAAACCACTCCACCTCTAAAGGTGTCCAAAACAAGAAAAAAGGAAACCACTACAATATTGAAGGAACCCCAACCTGCGTAAAAAGAAACAAGAACAGGAGAAAAGCAAACCACTACAACTTCGAAAAAAAACAAGCGAGTAAAAAGGCGAACCACACTTATAGAGATACCACCACCGCCAACGCAATATAAGGCTTCGCTAGTTGTAACGAAAGCCAATTCGGAGTAAATAAAACCCACACCGGCATCGACAGAAAACAAGCTGGCGCCAACCGTATTCAAACCTGCACCAAGCAACTTCATACCAACAAAAAAAAACGTCGAAGGTGCATGTAGGGAGTACCGACCATAATTAGCGAGAAAGATGCCAGCGTAGAAAGAATCCTCATTAACGCCATCTAAAACCGAGTAAGCAACAGTAGACACCAGTACAACATCAAAGAAGGAAGCGCCTAAACGAATAGCACCCGAATTAGTACAGGAGTTCCCCACATGAGCGGTATAGAAATCTGTACCATAATGAACACCCGAAAAAAAAATTGCCGTAATACTCGCCTATATAGGCTATGCTAGCTAGCAGAGTAAATATTGCCCACCCCAAAGGCCAAACAATCCGACAATCCGGCAATTCGGCAAACCGCTACCCGCCATAACGCTAGGCAATGCTTCTACATAAGTATACAGCACCCTATACGTTCTAATTGGCAGTATCGGAAATCCCCAGCAAGCAGCCCGTTGGTACTGGGTTCAGGACGCTTTGCCGCCCATCAAAACTACACCACTACAGCCCGCCACGCAACCATAGCACTGAGTCCCATTTCACTAGTTGAAGAAAAATAAGCTCACCGGCATTGGGCAAAAAGAGGAGCAACAACCGCAACATCTTGCGGTAGAATGCTACATTTGCCAAAACTTTTCCCTTGATGGAGCACCACATAGGCCAGCTTGCAGCGCTGGTAACGGCATTTTGCTGGACAATTACAGGCATAACCTACCAAATTGCAGGTAAGAAAATCGGTTCGGTAAATGTGAACATGATTCGCATGCTAATAGCCCTAGTTCTGCTATCCACCTTTAGCTACTTCTCCTTTGGCAGCTTCTTTCCGGTAAACGCCTCGCTCCACAATATCGTGTGGCTTTCACTATCGGGCTTAGTTGGCTTTGTATTTGGCGACCTTTGCCTCTTTCAGGCCTACGTACTAATCGGTGCGCGAGTTTCCATGCTGGTAATGACGCTCAGCTCGCCCATTGCCGCCATTTTCGGATGGTTAATAATGGGAGAAACCATGGGGGCGGTAAGCCTTTTGGGAATGGCGTTAACCCTTGGTGGCATTGCGCTGGTAATACTCGAACGCCCAGCCAATAATGGCGAGGGCGAGAGTGGAAATGGTAACGGAAAGATCAAGTTTTCGTACCCGCTCAAAGGTATCCTCCTTGCATTAGGAGGGGCATTTGGCCAGGGATTCGGCTTGGTATTGAGCAAGTATGGCATTGGCAGCTACAACCCAATTCAGGGAACCGAGATACGAGCCATAGCAGCGCTTGTTGGCTTCTCGGCCTTCTTCTTCACCATCAGGCAGTGGCCCAAGTTCTTTCAGTCGATTCGCCACCCCAAAATCATGGGCGTTGTGGCAATTGGCTCGGTATTTGGCCCCTTTGTAGGGGTGTCGCTATCGCTATTTGCAGTTCAGCATACCACTACCGGTATTGCATCTACCATCATGTCGATAATGCCCATTCTTATTATTCCGGCGGCCATTGTTATGTTTAAGGAAAAGGTGACCCTTAAGGAGATTGCAGGAGCTATAATAGCGATTGCCGGTGTTGCCCTCTTCTTTTTGTAGCAAAAGGGATGGTATTTTGAGATGTTTCTTGCTATATTCGCATTATTAGACGCATGCTATGAACGATTCTGAAGACAAAACCACTACCGAGGCAAACAACAAGCCCCCCAAGGAGCATCCTGTAAGGAAAAACTTTAAGCAGTCGCTTACGGTTTTACGAAATAAGTACGCGCTAACCCTCGTTGTCTTTGTGGTGTGGCTCACCTTTTTCGATCGCTACAACCTGGTAGACATGAAGGAGAGCACCTCGACAATTCGCGACATGAAAACCGAAAAAATATACTACCTAACAAGAATAACGGAGGACAGCACCCGAATTAAGGAGCTCACCACCAATAGCGAGAATTTAGAAAAGTACGCCCGCGAACAGTACCTAATGAAAAAGACAGACGAGGAGATCTTCATCGTTAAGTAATATAAGAAGAAAGGGGATGCCAGCTGGCATCCCCTTTCTTCTTATATGGTAAGCTAGAGCTTTTCCTTCGACATCAGCTTAAATATCTCCCCAAAAAGGAGCACCAACGCCCCTGCACCTATGGCTATCAACCATCCACGCCAGCTAACATCGGTGTTTCCAAACGCTACCTGTAGCACACCGATCTTAGTGGTAGCCCAAACAAGGGCTATACCTACCACACTCGAAACTACCAGCGGGATATTCCCCCACAGCTTCGACTTAAATGCCGATACATTTAACGATCGGTTGTTTAAGCTGTTAAACAGTCGGGCAAAGATCAGGGTTAGGAAGAATAGGGTTTGCGCCTCCACCTGGCCTAGCTGAAAAACCACTACGCTTACGTAGTAAACAGCAAAGGTAACCAGCGCAATGGCCAGGCCTATAGCCATTATACGCACCATTCCCATTCGCGAAATGATACCTTCGCTTACCGTGCGGGGCTTGCGTAGCATAATCCCACCTTCGGCAGGTTCGAGGCTTATGGCGATTGCAATTAGGCCATCCATTATAAAGTTAATGAACAAAATTTGAACGGGAGTAAGCGGTAGCGCAAGCCCAAAGGCAAACGCCAGCATTATGGCAAATACAGTTCCTGCATTACCGCTAAGCAGGAATATAAGGAACTTCTTAATATTTTCGAAGATGGTTCGCCCCTCCTCCACTGCCGCCACTATGGTAACAAAGTTGTCGTCGGTAAGAATCATGTCGGCAGCCTCCTTGCTAACATCGGTACCCGTTATCCCCATGGCAACCCCAATGTTTGCCTTTTTCAGGGCAGGCGCATCGTTAACGCCGTCGCCGGTCATCGCGGCAACGTTACCCTGCTTCATAAGCGACTCCACAATGCGCAGCTTATGCTCGGGTGCAATTCGGGCGAATACCGTTGCGGTATTCACCGCGGCATCCAGCTCTGCCTGACTCATCTTTTCGACATCGGTTCCCGAAAAGACATGCGATTCGTTATTCGCAATCTTCAACTCCTTGGCAATGGCAAAGGCAGTAGCCTTATGGTCGCCAGTAATCATGATGGTACGAATGCCCGCCGACTTGCAAATGGCAATAGCCGGCTTCACCTCCTCGCGAGGGGGATCAATCATGGCCACAAATCCGGCAAGTACCAGATCAGCAAGCATATTGTCGGCCAGCTTTTCCGAATCGTCGACCATTTTATAGGCAACAGCAATCACCCGCAGGGCGTTAGAGGCAAATCCGGCTACCGTTTGGTGTATGGTGCGACCCATTTCGGGGGTTAACGGCTGTGCACCCTTACTGGTTTCCACCAGCGAGCACTTGCCCATAACCACCTCAAACGCACCTTTTAGAACTACCAGCTTACCCGAAGCAGTAGCTTGAGCGGTAGCCATGTACTTCTTATCGGAGGTAAAGGGCAACTCCTCCACACGAGGGTTATTCTGCTCTACAAAGGTGGTATCTATCTTCGCCTTTTTAGCGGCAGTAACAATAGCACCTTCGGTAGGATCGCCAAGCACATCCCACCCCTCTGCATTATGCTTAAGCTCGGCATCGCTGCAAAGAATCCCATAGGAGAGCACCTTTTCCAAAGCAGTATTAACCTCGAAGGTTACCTTTTGCCCATTTAGAAGGATGTTACCCTCGGGCGAGTAGCCACTGCCATCCACCTCGAAGGTGGTAAAGTCGGCATACACCTTACGAATGGTCATCTCGTCCTTGGTAAGGGTGCCTGTTTTATCGGTACAAATCACGTTAACCGCCCCAAGCGTTTCCACCGCGGGCAGCTTACGGATAAGCGCACTACGACGAACCATACGCTTAACGCCAAGAGCCAAACCAATGGTTACAACGGCAGGAAGCGCCTCGGGAATGATCGCTACGGCCAGAGCAACCGCCCAAATAAAGGCATCGAGAATGGATCCCCCGTTAACCAGGTACGAAATACCCGACAGCACCACCGCAACCGCTATGGCAATTATCCCAATATTACTGCCAAGCTTGTCCAAATTCTTTTGAAGCGGGGTTTGCTCGGTTTTGGTATTCTGCAGCATGGTGGCAATCTTACCAAATTCGGTAGAAGAACCAGTGCCAATAACGATTCCCCGTCCCCGGCCCAACGATACCGAAGTACCCATAAAGAGTAGGTTCTTCCTATCGCCAAGAGGAATATCGAGACCTTCAACTATTTCCGAAACCTTTTCCACCGCTAGCGACTCGCCAGTCAGCGCGGCCTCCTCAATCTGTAGATTGTTGCTTTCGAAGAGCCGAATGTCGGCAGGAACCTTATTCCCGTAGCTGATCAGCACCACATCGCCTGGAACCAGCTCTGCAGAGGGGATTTCGGTGGTTTCGCCATCGCGCAATACGGTAGCCGAAGGAGAGGCCATCCTACGAAGCGCCTCAAGCGCCTTGCCTGCCTGAAACTCCTGCAACGTACCCAGTACTGCAGCTAGTGCCACTATGACAAATATGGAGATGGACTCCACCTGCTTACCCAAGATAAGCGAGATGGTGGCCGATACGATAAGGACAATAATCAGCACGTTGGCAAACTGCGATAAAAAGATGGACAGTAAGGAGGTCTTTTCCTCTGTTGCCAGCTCGTTCTTACCGTATTTGTCGAGCCTCGTTGCAGCCTCGGTAGAGGTTAATCCCATTGGGGTTGTTTCCAGCACTGCTTGCACATCGTTGCTGCTCATGCTATGCCACTGTCTGGCGGTATTTACTTCCATACGAGTTTTCTAGGTAAAACATTTATGCCCTAAGATAGAAATTATATACATCTAATTGAATAGCCTAGGCCCCAATTGTTGGGATACTTCGGAGATAAAGAAAACAAAATGGAGGCGCGACAGGAACATGCACCCGATACGCCTAGGGTTGCACCGGAAAGCCTCCTTAGGGAGCAAAAAAACAACGGGTCGAACCCGCCATGCCGATTCAACCCTACCGGTTCTGCCGCAAAAAACCATATTACACGCTAACCGACGAGGGTTTACAAAAGGTTGAACGGGTTCGTCGGTACAAAGCACCAGAAAGTAGACAAAAAGCATTAGAAGTCTCAACAAGCGAAGTCCATTAAACAGCTACTCGTTTATTCCATTGTATTAGAATTGTATCTATAAACCTAAACGTAGCGAAAAAATAAAAGAGGAGTCCCTTTACGGCATAAAAAAAGGCTACCTCTTGGTAGCCCTTCTCATATTTTTTAGTATTCACTACTTGCTTGGCGAGTAGGAATCGTTCAAACCTTTAATAACATCGTTGGTAATGTCTAAAGCCGGATTGCCAACCAGTACGGGTCCACCATAAAAGGTAGTGCTAATAATCATGGAGAATCCCTTAGTCTTATTATACTCTGTCAAGAAGTCTACGATCTTAGCATGTATATTGCGGAGCGCTACCTGTTGCTCTTCGCCAAGTTGATCGCGGTACTGACCTTCTTGTTGAGAAAGCGCCTGTTGCTTCTGCTGAAGCTTACCCTGCATCTCTTCGGCTTGCGCACGGGTGATTAACCCTTTTTGAGCCTTATCTTGAAAATCGGCCGCTTCGCGCTGAAAGTTCTGCACCTTTGATCCGAATTCGGCTTCAATCTTTTTTGTTTTTCCCTGTATCGCCTTATTATGGTCGGTAGCCATATTGTATTTAGCAACAATGGTATCGATGTTTACGTAGGCAATGGCCGCTTTGGCATTTGCTGGAGTAATAGTAGCGGATTTAGTATCGCATCCTTTAAATACAAAAAACAGGATGTAAAGACCAAGAACGGCAGCTGAAATAGCGATATAAAAAATTAATGCTCCTTTTTTCATAAAAAGTTTTTTGATTTACGTGTTGAATGCAAATATATACGATTTTATTTATGCTCTACATAAAACTTTGAAAAATACGTAAATCTTGCCTAAATGCGGCTGGGTTACCACCAGTACGTATAAAGAGCATGCCAATATTCGAGTCCACACCCAGCATACCTGGCAAAATACACTCTCAGCGAGGATCACTAAAGGCAAGTTCAACTCTCATCCAGAATTTCAACCGACTTGAACCTAATCTTGGGGAAGGTTCTCCCTGATTAATCGGGACAATCGATATCTTTGCTTGCCTCTATACGACAAGGGAGCCAACCAAGCACACGCTAGAATTCGGGACAGGGAACCGCCTTCCACTTTTTCCTTCCTTTAGTGCTAAACTCGTAGGTTAACGATATTTCGTGAGCACCACCCGAGTCGATTCCCAAATTCGAGATGGTTAAATCGTAGCTATAGGCGATGTTAAAATTAGGCACCTTGATACCCACCAGAAAGGCTAGCGCATCGGCACCATAATCTCCACTCCCCATTGGGATACCTCGATACCAAAGCCCTAGCATTAGGGGCTGCTTATACCAGTATAGCCCCATATCGAGCTGTCGGTAGGTGCCCTGCTGCTTGAAATTAAAGGCTGCCGTAACACTTTCGTGAACCGGACGAAGGTAGGCGCCTTGTATTACAAAGCGGTACCCTCCATGTACCGAAAGTTTGATCGGCAAACGATCCTCCGATCCAAGCAACGACCTATCGGGACGAAGCAGGTGGTCGAATGCAAATCCTAACCAAACGCTTGGCCCAACTAGTAGCGAGGATGCTGAAAAGTCGAATTCACGTGCAGACGCATTCCCCTTAAGATTGCTTATTGAGCTATTCTGACCTCCCGAAAGCTGGTCGCCAAGAACTAAGCCTGTGTAGTCGACCGAACGTTGGTTATAGTAAAAGCCTACACCTGGCCGCATATACCAT
>CAXYUU010000131.1:0-8414 GCA_964292015.1 uncultured Acetobacteroides sp. | reverse complement strand
TGCTCGTTGAGATTCGTAACCGCCTACAGTTCCTAACCGATGTGGGATTGGGCTACCTTACGCTTAACCGCCTTTCGTCGACCCTGTCGGGAGGCGAGTCGCAACGTATCAACCTGGCCACATCGCTAGGTAGCAGCTTAGTTGGATCGCTCTATATTTTAGATGAGCCAAGTATTGGGCTACACCCTCGCGACACAACCCGCCTAATTAAGGTGCTTAAGCAGCTACGCGACCAGGGCAACTCGGTAATTGTGGTTGAGCACGAGGAGGAGATCATGCGGGCTGCCGACGAGATTATCGACATTGGCCCCATGGCAGGGCAGCAGGGTGGCGAGGTGGTATTTCAAGGGCCACACACCATGCTCGACCAGGCAACACGGTCGCTTACGGCAAAGTACCTTCTGGGCATCGAGCGGATCCCCATACCAACAAGCCATCGGAAGTCGAGCAGCTACATCGAGGTGGTAAAAGCAACCGAAAACAACCTAAAAGGCGTATCGGCCAAATTCCCACTAGGAATAATGACAGCCGTAACGGGCGTGAGCGGCTCGGGCAAGTCGACCCTTGTACGGTCGATCCTTCACCCTGCCCTAAACAGGGCTATCATGGGCACCGGCGACAAGCCCGGAAAGCACCAGAGCCTTGGTGGCGACATCAGCATGATTAAGGGCGTTGAGATGGTGGATCAAAACCCTATTGGCAAGTCGTCGCGCTCGAACCCGGTTACCTACATTAAGGCGTACGACGAAATTCGTAAGCTGTATGCCGACCAGCAGTTTGCCAAGCAGAACGGCTTTACCCCATCGCACTTCTCGTTTAATATCGACGGAGGACGATGCGCCGAGTGCCAAGGTGAGGGCGTAATAAAAGTCGAGATGCAGTTTATGGCCGACGTTACCCTTATCTGCGAAAGCTGCGGTGGCAAACGCTTTAAGCAGGAGGTGCTGGAGGTTCGCTACAAGGATAAATCGATTTTTGATGTTCTAGAGATGACCGTGGACGAGGCCATCGAGTTCTTTGCCAGTCAGGATAACCACACCTCGAAAAAGGTAGCCGAAAAGCTTAAGCCACTTCAGGACGTTGGCCTTGGGTACGTCAGGCTGGGACAATCGTCGAGCACCCTTTCGGGTGGAGAGGCACAGCGTATTAAGCTGGCGTCGTTCCTATCCAAAGACAGCACCAACGGCCCCATCCTCTTTATATTTGATGAGCCAACAACCGGACTGCACTTCCACGACATCCGCAAGCTGCTGGAGGCGTTTCAGGCGCTGCTCTCCAACGGGCATACCATCATCATTGTGGAGCACAACATGGACGTAATTAAGTGCGCCGATTGGGTGATAGACCTTGGCCCCGATGGTGGAGAAAAGGGTGGAAACGTTATATTTGAGGGTACGCCCGAACAGCTCGCCGAACATCCCGAAATTTATACCGGGAAATACCTCGCCGACCATATTAGATAGAAACTAATTAGTACGACCATAGCTGCAGCCACATTCGTAGTAGAGTGCTGCTGCATCAAATAAATTACAACACCGACCATGGATAAGAACATTCAGCTAGATACCGAAATTAAAAAGCTGCTAGAGCTAACCCAGCAGCTACGCAAGGAGGATAACGAGTCCTTCAAGGAGCATATCGAGGAAGTGAGAAACTCGAGCGACATGCAGATCATCCCCTACCTTGCCGAAATGCTAGCCGACGAAAAGGTAGACGAGGAGAAAAAGGTGGAAATCCTTTCGCTAGTGATGGACGTAAAGCACCCCGATGCGCCAAAGCTGCTGGTAAAAGGGCTGGAGTATGTTCGGGGAACCGACCAGCTGCAACCATACCTTTCGGCTCTTTGGCAAAATGCCCTTTCGTTTGCCCCCTACATGGATACGTTTGTGGACATTGTGCTCACCACCGACTACCTTACCGCCTACGACGCGTTTACCGTAATCGAAAACTCGGGTAGCGATGCCTCGGTAGAGGTGTTAGATGCCGCCATCCTCAAGCTTAAGAATGGCTACGAAACCGAAGTCGAGAGTAAAAAGCCAATGATTCTGGAGCTGGTAAAAGTGCTGGAAGAGTTTAAAGGTTTTTTGGCCCAGTAAAGTAACGGGTTACCCGATTTCAACCGATACAATTTTCGAATACACGAAAAGGTAGCGACTCTGTACCAGTAGAATTACGACACACAACAAACGAGTTGAAAGTCGGCATAGCCAATCACGAATGTCACCGAAAATCGCTATTTAGGCTGTCACGCTCAGCTGGCGTAGGCTTCGTAATTGGCTTGGCCGACTTTCATTTTTTTATGCCGACATCATGATACCGTACTGGAGTGTTGGAGTTGGTACAATTCTAAAAAACGTCATATACCGAACGGTACGTACGGTGGTGGAAAAAGTCGGAATGAGGATTTATCCCCTTCCTCCGACTCGATTGTCCAGTACAAATCACAGCTGATTTGCCCTGATATGAAAGGCATTCGACTGTAAGGATGGTTGATTCGGTGCTAATGCGAATGCACCCCCAAGTTTTAGTGATTAATTCAACTCAGAAGCAAATACATCCCCAAAGTTTAGGAATCGATTCAGCTCGGAAGCGAATGCATCCCTAAAGTTTGGGAATCAATTCAGCTCGGAAGCGAATACATCCCCAAAGTTTGGGAATCAATTAAGCTCGGAAGCGAATACATCCCCAAAGTTTGGGAATCAATTCAGCTCGGAAGCGAATGCATCCCCAAAGTTGGGGAATCGATTCAGCTCGGAAGCGAATACATCCCCAAAGTTTGGGAATCGATTCAGCTCGGAAGCGAATACATCCCCAAAGTTGGGGAATCAATTCAGCTCGGAAGCAGATGCTTCCCCCCATTTCGGAAAATCCTTTAGGTAAAAAGTACAACGACATCCAAGAGCGGCTTACTTAGCCCCTTGTAGGCTTTTACTCACTCCAAATGCCGTTTTTAAACAGCTGGTACCATTTTTCAATACGATCATCGTCATATAATCCAATTGTCCTAAAGATTTCGCAGGCAAATTCAATAGGAGCAATTCCTTTAGCCGTAATTATATTTCTATCCGACTCGGCTAACGAATTTTGGTAGCTTCCTTCGCCTGTGTACTTGGGAGCAACCGCTTTTAAATAGCTTAAGTCGTTGCTGGTATGCTTCAAATCGTCCAGCAACCCCAGCTGGCCAACAAAGGTGGTGGCAGCACAGATTGATGCAATAGGTCTGCCGTTATTAAACAGCTCGTTTACCAAATCCACGATCTCCAAATTTCGCCCCTCTTCCCAAGCAGTACCTCCAGGAAGAATCAACATGTCAACATCCTCCGACTTTAATTTTTTAAGCGATGTATTCGGATTGACATGCAATCCGCCCATTGATGTTACACTGCCTCCATCATTCGAGAAGTAAACCAGCTCAAATTGTTCGCTCCGCCTTATTTCAGGAGTTAGATAGGCTATTTCCCAATCAGAAAACCCATCAAATAGGAATACAAATATTTTCTTCTTCATAAGCTCATTTTAAAATTTTTCGTGTTCTTATCAATTCAAAATCAACAGCTCGGCACCCATGGTATCGCTAACCGAAAGTCGATATACCATACCGAACCGCTGAGTATTTACCCATAAATGGGATGGTGTACATATAGGCTCAGTGCCTATTCATCGTTATCCGATCCACCTACTCCAAGTAGTGACCCGCGAGCTCCTTTACCAGGTTGGTAACCCTATCGCGCAGCTCCAGTGGTTCAACAACCTTAATGTGGCTACCTCCAAAAAGCACCCACCTCGAAAATCCAACCAAATCGGCATTCAGGAAATTCAGCTGAAGCCACCGGTCGTCGTACGCAACATCGGAGGTAAAGCCGTACCAGTACTTCGATTCGTTGATGTACTGCAAGCTTTCGCGGGCCACCAGCAGCGTTATCTTGTGCATGTCGTTGGCATTTTGCGTTCGCTCAAAGTACTCCTCTAGGCAAATATGGCTCTCCTTCGAAAAGCGATCGGCAAGAGCTGATACCCCTAGAATACGGTCGATTCGCAAATCGCGATAGTCCTTTCGCAGCTGGCAGTATCCGATAAGATGCCAGTTATTGCCGTAGTAGATCAGTCCAATGGGCTCCACCCTCCGCGAGGTGGTTTGGTTGGTGTACAGGGCGTGGTACTCGATATCAAGTACGGTTCGGTTAACGATTGCCTGCCTGACATCGGTTAGCAGCGCCTTCTCGTGGTTGTCGTTGTGCCGCTGATGGCCCAGTACCAGAATATTGTCCTGCAGCTTATCGAGATTCTCCTTCTCCTTGCTGCTAAGCACCGATTTTATTTTGAAGAGCGCCGACTGGTACGACTCGCGCGTTTGCGAATCGCTCATCTGCTCAACAAACTTTGCCCCAATAAGCAGCGCCGAAGCCTCGTCGTTGGTAAACATTACCGGGGGCAGGTGGTAGCTGTCGGCCAAGAAGTACCCCACACCCGCCTCAGAACCTACGGGTACACCTGCCGCCTCGAGCGCACGAATATCGCGGTACACGGTGCGGATGCTCAGGTCGAACCGCTCGGCAATCTCGGCAGCGGTTACCACCTTTTTGCTTTGTAGATGTATCAGAATGGCTTGAAGGCGGTCTATTCGATTCATTAGAATGTTATCTTGTAATCTCGAACTTAGCATATTTTACCCGATATACTCACTAAGACTCGAATTATAGGCTAAAAAATCAGAAATTGAGTGAAAGTAGGGAGTGAATGGGTAAATCACGTCCTATTCTTCAAGAAACTAGAAGTATATTTGTACCGTATTACGTACATAATAACATACAAAATGATTGCAATTAGTACTACAGAGTTGAGAAACAACCTCAGAAAATACCTCGACTTAGCTAAAGTAGAGCGTGTTCTCATCCAATGCGGGAAGAATGAAACATTTGAACTCGTACCAAGCGAACGCATGAGCGACGGTGATAGGTATATGGCCATTCCCGAAAATGCAGCAGCTGCAAGAGAAGGAATTGAGGACTTTAAGGCGGGTCGGGTAACCAGAATCAAAGACCCAAAGAATATATGGGACAGTATTCTTTAGACCTAACCGATAGGGCTAAAAAGGATCTTAGAGACCTTAAGAAAGCTGGAAGTAAGACCGTAGCCAGGCGAATTAATCGAATATTCGAGGAACTTGGGGAAACACCCTATTTAGGAATCGGTAATCCCGAACCTCTAAAACACGAATGGTCGGGTTACTGGTCGAGGGAAATTGATAAAAAAAACAGAATAGTCTACAGCGTAAACGACACAGAAATAACCGTTTTAGTTGTTTCCGCAAAAGGTCATTACGGAGATAAGTAGCTTTAAAAACTCCGTAAACAAAGTCAATAGCTACACAAGAGGATATCTTCGAAATATCATTCATATGATTTTTTATTCCTCTTCATAATTAACAACTCCCCTCCCACTAATTAATCTGAAAAGATCGGGTCATATTCCTTCTTTCCTAATTTCCGGTTCCACCTTACAAGCCATTTTTTTCACCTTAACATTTCCAGTTCAGCCTGCAAGTCAACCTCCTCATAGGTGCACTTAAATTCATGTCTAAAGAGGCACATTTCCCCAACCTACCTTCGCTTAATGGTTTGCATCTTCCCATCGGCCATCTCTACGGCGTAAGCCAAGTAGCCTACCTCCTTAATACGCGCTACGCACTTCGATCGGTCAGAGTTGAATACAAAACCAAACATCTTGGCCATAAAATTATTGAACAGTTGACAGCTGACATGCCCAACCGAGGTACAATCGGCGCAGCTGGCAATACCGTTATCAGTACAGCAAGTGCGCACCTTACACCAGGTTGCCTTGGCATTTTCGGTACAGCCGGGGCATTTACCTTTACAATACCGAGGGCAAGCCCCACAGTAGAGGCCACACTTGGCGATTAGCTTAATATCAGCAGCGATTTCCATAGGTACGAGTTGTAAAAATTAAGCCTGCCTCCACTCCAGCATTACAAGCTAATGCCGGAGCAAACGCAAGTTATGTTATCCTACTGAATTTCGAGCTGAATTTCGGTTAAGCAGCTGCTCGGATCTTCGAAATCGCAGTTTAGGTACACCTCGCGAGAGGCGCCGGTTATTTTCGATCCGTTAGCGGTAATCTCTCCCATCAGCTGGCAGTAGGCCGCTGCAATTTCGCTCCACGACCCTTTATGTAGATGCGTGGCACAGGTAAACGTTTCGAGGGTCAAAAACTCGAACCCATTCCTATCCTCTCCCTGCTTGTCCACCGGAATACAAATCATCAGATCGAATACCGTTTCTGGATTTCCATCGCAGCCGGTATACTTCCATATTTGGCTGCAAACCGGGTTAATCCCCTGACTAGCGATCTCGTTCATTAGCTTTTCGGGCATGTCGCCCACGTATTGCATAATAGTTTGAAGCGATGTACGCACCTTTACTCCACAAACAAGTACAGGTTGAATACATTTAATTTCCATATCCTTTTCGTTTTAAAGATTATGTGGGCAAAAGTAATGGCAGCTACTGACAACAGTATGTCAGCAGCAAAATAAAATGTCGTACAAAATAATAAAGTGATGGAATCGAAAAAAAACGGGCAAAATAGCTGACAGGTACCCTTGCAATTTCATAACTTGAACCAAAATAACGACATCGGTATGAAAGCAGTAACGTACAACCCAACAAGCAACACCTTTTTAGTTAAAGATCTACCATTCCCAAAACTAGGAAGCAACGATGTAATGGTAAGGGTCAAAGCCTGTGGCCTCAATCCCCTTGATGCAAAAATCGGACTTTGGAAAAGTTTAGTACCAGATATGACCGACAGCTGGGTGCCCGGACTCGACGTTTCGGGCGAGGTAGTCGAAATTGGAAAAATGGTTACCCGGTGGAAACCTGGCGATAGGGTGTTGTACCACGGGTACATGCTTCGGCCTCATGGCGGATTTGCCGAATATGCCATACAAAACGAGGAGGCCATACTGCATAATCCGGTTCTTCCTCACGATATTGCCGCAGCGACCCCCTGCTCGGGATGGACCGCCTACCGTGCGCTGAAGGAAAAGCTCGACGTAAAGTCGAACGAATCGCTACTCATAGTTGGAGGTACAGGAGGCGTAGGCAGATTTGTCATTCAGATAGCTCGCCACATTGGGGTAAAAAAGATAATCGTCACCTGTTCCGAACATAATATTCCTTTTGTTAAGGAGATGGGCGCAACCCACATAATCGACTATAAGAAGGATGATATCGTTAAAAAGGTGATGGAGTTCACCGATGGTATTGGCGTAAATAAGGCTATTGATACGGTTGGTGACGACAACGATATTATTGCCGCAAACTCCCTATCGTTTAACGGTCAGCTACTCGAACTCGTCGGATTTGTAAGACCCGCTCTATACGAAGATGCGTTTATGAAGTCGCTCACCTTTCACCAGTTTAGCCTTGGCGGCGGGTATGGCTACGGTATTCGCGGACTGCTGTCTATCCTCGAAACAGGTAGAAATTTTACCGATATGGTGGAGCGAGATCTAATAGATGTCCCCCTAAAAAAGGTGATTTCGTTGGATGAAGTCCCCTACCATCTTACCGAAATGCTAAAGGATAAAACCGTTGGTAAAATCGTTATGGAGATTAAAAACAAGTCGTAACCGAAGTTCCATGAAACAGCATGGCAAAGAAACCCTCATCGTAGCTGCGTTACCATTCTCCAGTATGGAATACGGATCGAGCTCATGGTAACACGAGGATTGGTATCATGAAGATGTCAACCTCACCCATTAGAATGATCGCTTAAAACGCAACAACCGATGAGTACACAATGCGGCTCGACAAGCATCGAGCCGCATTTTTATTTGCTTCTTTGCACCTGTTCTGTACAGCTATGCCATAAGCAAAAATAAACCTACTAAAATGTTCACCTCAATCCGAAATAGAGATATACTCCCCGAGCTCACCTTTAGCGCCTCGCGCAGCAGCGGTGCCGGTGGCCAAAATGTAAATAAGGTAAACACCAAGGTCGAACTCCGATTCGATATAGCCAGCTCGTCGATACTAACCGACGAGGAGAAAAGTCGGTTGCTCATTAAGCTCGCCAATAGGCTAACGCTCGATGGTACGCTCATCATCGTTTCGCAAACCGAACGAACTCAGCTCCGAAATAAGGCCGAATGCATTGTGAAATTCTACGACTTAATTGATAGTGCTCTCTTCGTTCAAAAAAAGAGAAAGCCAACTAGGCCAACGCTTGCCTCAAAAAACAGGAAGAAGGAGTCGAAAAAACGGCAGTCCGATCTAAAAGCATCGAGAAGTAAGCTCGGATTTTAATAAAAAAAGGTCGGGTATCACCCGACCTTTTTACTTGTTCCTATACGATTCAAATACTTGCAAGAATCCTACCTGCAACCTCTTCGA
>CAXYUU010000130.1:0-8470 GCA_964292015.1 uncultured Acetobacteroides sp. | reverse complement strand
TGGTCCATTCGTCTAGGGGTTAGGACGCAAGATTTTCATTCTTGTAACAGGGGTTCGATTCCCCTATGGACTACAAATTCAAAAGCAAGTTTTGTACTATGGCAAATCATAAATCAGCTGAAAAAAGAAACCGTCAAAGCGTAGCTAAAAGGCTACACAACAGGTACTATGCCAAGACGACTCGTAATGCTTTAAAGGCATTAAGAAACACAACCGAAAAAGAAGCTGCTGAAAAACTGCTTCCTAAAGTTAGCGCTATGCTCGATAAGCTAGCCAAAATTAACGTGATCCACAAGAATAAGGCTTCAAACCTTAAAAGTAGCATTCAGATCCTCGTTAACAAGTTAGCTTAACTTACACCTTAAGATATTGATTTTAGGTCGTGCTATCAAGTACGACCTTTGTCGTTTATAGACAGATATAACTACCAATTGCAAAAATAGCTATCTTTATCATACTAACAGCTTAACGTATGAACGACAGCTACGCTTCCAAAAAATTAAATATTAAGGAATGGTCGGTAGAAGATCGACCCCGCGAAAAACTTCTTTCAAAAGGTATCTCCGCCCTTGGCGATGCCGAAATACTAGCCATTCTTATTGGATCAGGTACAAAAAAAGAAACCGCAGTAGAAGTAGCCAAGCGTATACTTTACAGTTGCAATAACAACCTAGCCGAACTAGCAAGACAATCCATCAAAGACCTTTGTAAAGTAAAAGGAATTGGTGAAGTACGGGCCATCACTATTATTGCAGCACTAGAGTTGGGCCGTCGCCGTAGCATGGCAGAACCAATCGAACGCAAGCGTATCACTGCAAGTCGCGATATTATCGAAATATTTCAACCTCTCCTAGCAGATCTCCCACATGAAGAATTCTGGATTGTACTCCTAAATCGTTCCAACAAAATCATCGGTAAGCACCGTGTTTCACAAGGAGGAATGAGTGGCACTGTAACTGATATCCGTATTATCATGAAGTTGGCACTCGACGGACTTGCAAGTAGTATTATCGCCATTCACAACCACCCATCGGGCAACAAACACCCATCCGACTCCGATAAAAGTATCACTGACAAGTTGAAAAACGCATCGGCTACATTCGACATCCAGCTGCTCGACCATGTCATTATAACCTCGGGGCAATGCTTTAGTTTTACAGACGAAGGTCTCATATAGGTGAAATTACATTAGAAAACCTTAGAATTCAAAGGTGGCCGAAGGGATATAAAGAGAAATTTATACCTTTGGGAGATTTTACAATAAAAAAAATATGGTCATCAATCTTGGGGAGCAAAGTTCTCTCCTAAACCAGTTTATAGCAGAACTTCGGGATATTCATATCCAAGGGGACAGCCTCCGATTTAGAAGAAATTTAGAACGAATTGGCGAGATTTTCGCCTACGAAATTAGCAAAACGATGCCCTCTAGCATCAAAGAAGTGGAGACACCACTAGGAAATGCAAAAGTAGCCCTTCCTACTCCTCCTCCAGTAGTGGCATCGATCCTTAGAGCAGGACTCCCACTTCACAATGGGCTCCTAAACTATTTTGATGGTGCCGAAAATGCATTCATTTCTGCGGCTCGCGTATACAACCCCGATGGAACCTTCCGTATTCAATTCGACAACATGTCGAGTCCCAGCGTAGATAAAAAACATCTTATTTTAGTTGACCCAATGCTAGCTACAGGATCATCAATGGTTCTTGCATTAAACGCTCTGCTCGAACGTGGTACACCTGAACACATTCATATAGTTTCGGTAATTGCTAGTCAGGATGGCATTGACTACACCGTTGCCAACACCGATCAACGTAATGTTACAATATGGACTGGAGCTATAGATCCCGATCTAACGTCTAAAAAATACATCTCGCCTGGTTTAGGCGATGCTGGCGACTTAGCTTACGGCAAAAAGTTGTAATCGAACTAATTATCAGAAATAGAAAGCGTCAGAAAAGAACTGACGCTTTTTGTTTACGATAATGCTTCGTAAACAAAAACCTCACCCCCATCATCACATTCGGCAAGAAGCTCGCTTACTGTTTTTTTTAATACGGGATGAACAAGATGGGGTGCAATATCGTTAAGCGGCACAAGTACAAACCGTCTATCCTGCATTCGAGGATGAGGGATTTGCAGCAGTTGGGTATCAACAACCATATTGTCGGCAAAAATAATATCTACATCCATTGTCCTTGACGAGTATCTTGCCTCAGAATTGCGCCGTCTTCCGAGTAAATCCTCTACCCGATGACACTCACTTATTGCCGCTATAACCCCAAGAGAAGTATCTACAGACAGCGCCAAATTTAAAAACCCCACATCTGCATCGAATCCCCACGGAGCCGTCTCATACACTTTCGACTCAGAAATAACTACTCCTATATAAAGAGATATCAACTGTTTAGCCTCATTAATCAGACCAATTCTATCCCCTTGATTTCCGCCAATTAGCAGGTATAACATCATTACCCGTCCCCTTCTACTTAATTTTGGTAATTATTTTAGTGTTCCTAATTTAGCAGTCAATAATATTCGCTAAATTGAAATCAAAAATAAACAACTTAACGGTTAAGCGCAATGAAAGAATTTTTTAGAGCTTTTTTGGGTTCATGCTTAGGGGTATTAATCTCTCTTGGGCTCCTGATAATCATCATATTTGGTGTTATAGGAGCAATGGTATCTAGCACAAACGAAGAGGTTAAAATATCGCCAAAAACCATACTAAAAATAGAGTTCGACCAACCAATTGTGGAAAGATCCTCTAAAAATCCACTTGAGAACTTCAACTTGAATAGCTTTAAGAGTGGCAAATCACTTGGACTAAACACCATTATAGCCAACCTAAAGAAGGCCAAAACGGACAAAAACATTGTAGGTATTTATATGGACTTGTCCACTATCAACGCTGGAGGATTTGCTACCATTCAAGAAATACGTAACGCCATTCTCGATTTTAAGAAATCAGGAAAATTCGTCGCTGCCTATAGCGACACATATACACAAGTCGCCTACTATCTTGCATCGGCAGCCGATAAGGTTTATCTAAACCCTGAAGGAAATCTCGAAATGCTTGGGTTGAAGGCTCAGATAATGTTCTACAAAGGCGCATTAGATAAGTTAGGAATAAACGCACAAATTATCCGCCACGGTAAGTTTAAGAGCGCGGTTGAACCCTACATGCTCGAGAAGATGAGCCCTGCTAATAGGGAACAATTCGATGCGCTACTTGGCTCAATATGGAGTAGCATGACCTCGGAAATTAGTAAAAGCCGAAACATCCCAACTGAAGAGTTAAACAATATTGCCAATAACATGAGCGTTACCGATGGAAAATCGGCACTAAAGGCAAAACTTATTGATGGACTTCTTTACAAGGATGAACTCATTACAAAACTATCGACCTTCGCCAAACTCGAAAAAGGCAAAGAACCTGAAGCCATTAGCATTACCAAGTACGACTTCGTTGCAGTAAAAGACGCAAAATTTTCGCACGACAAGATTACAATTATCTATGCAAATGGTGAAGTCGTAATGGGATCCGATGGAAAAAACCTTTCTGAAAAGGAAATTAGCAACGCCATCAGAGATGCCCGCAAAGACGAAAAAACGAAAGCAATCGTACTCCGAGTGAATTCGCCAGGTGGCAGCGCACTTGCTTCCGACATTATTTGGAGAGAAATGGAACTCGCCCGTAAAGTTAAACCGATTGTTGTTTCGATGGGCGATCTTGCTGCATCAGGAGGTTACTATATCACGGCTCCTGCAAATGTTATCTTTGCCCAACCTACTACTCTAACGGGTTCAATTGGAGTTTTCGGGGTACTCTTTGATGTACAAAAGGGTTTAAAGGAAAAGATTGGCATTTCGGTTGATGTGGCAAAGACTCATTCTCATGCCGATTTAGGATCCCCTTTTCGCGCGCTAACAACCAACGAAAATCAGGTTATCCAAATGGAGATAGAGCGTATCTACGCCACCTTCACTGAACACGTATCTAAAGGTCGTAGGCTTCCCGTATCGTACATCGATAGTATTGGACAAGGCCGCGTATGGAGTGGTATAATGGCTCAGAAAATAAAACTAGTAGATAAGCTTGGGGGTTTAAGCGATGCCATTGCAGAAGCAGCAAAACTAGCTAAGCTGAAAGAGTACCGTATTTCGGAACTACCAGAACAAAAAGATGCCTTTTCACAAATCCTTGCCGATTTTGCAGGTGAATCGGTTAGCACCTACTTTGCAAAAGGCCAGCTGGGCGAGGCTTTTGAGAGTTATAACGACATTTGTACCTTCGTAAAAAATCAGGGAGTACAAGCTCGCATGCCCTACTGGATCCAAATGAAATAAACAACCAAACGTTATTTTTCACTAAACCTTCAGTAAAAAACAGAACACCAAAAAACCTATTAGCTCTGGTATATAATTGATATAAAACACCCATAGATATAATCTTTGGGTGTTTTCATATTTATCAACAACCCATCAAAACCCGAAGAAGATTCTTTACCAAAGTAATTTTCATATATTCGGGAAAAACTGAGTTGTGGAAAGAAGTAAAGGCTTAGGAAAAGTATTATTAGCACCTGCTGCTGTCCTATTCTTTTTAGTGGTAAAAGTTCGCCACATCCTTTACGATATAAAGGTTTTCAAGAGTTACAAGCCGACCATTCCGACCATCTGTGTGGGTAACCACACCGTTGGAGGAACAGGAAAAACGCCCCACATTGAGCTTCTCATTGGGCTACTTTCAAAAAAATATAGCATAGCAGTTCTTTCGCGTGGCTATAAACGCAAAAGTAAAGGAAGCCACGAAGTACTAACAAACGACCTTTCGACCCAAGTAGGAGATGAACCTCTTCAAATCAAGCAGAAATTTCCAAACACCACCGTTTTTGTAAATGCCAACAGAGTGGAAGGGGTCAAACAAATAGTTGAAAAACACCCCAATACAGATATCATCCTTCTTGACGATGCATTTCAACACCGAAAAATCACACCTGGTCTTAACATTCTGCTCATAGACTACAACCGTCCTATTTGGGATGACAACATGCTCCCAACAGGAAATCTCAGGGATACTGTAGACCAAATAAGTAGAGCAAACGTGGTTGTAATCACCAAATGCCCTCCCACCTTATCTCCAATGGAGAAGCGTGTTATAACCAAAAGACTATACCTCTACCCATACCAAACCCTTCTTTTTTCGTATATCGAATACGGACTGCCAAAACCCCTTTTCGCAAGCCCTATACCGTACAAAAGAAGCAACGAAACGATCGACATTGCAGGAATTGCGGTGCCTCAACCATTTATCGATCACGTAAAGCTGATGAATACGAACGTTATCCCAATAGTATTCCCCGACCACCACAACTTCTCACCCAAAGATATCGAACTGATAATAAGAACGTTTAAAAATCAAAAAGAACCTGTTAATCTAATCACCACCGAAAAAGATGCAAAACGTCTTTTCGACCTAGACCTACCTGAAGAAGTCAAGAATTATTTGTATTTTGTGCCGATTAAAGCAAGATTGTCGGATTGCACCGATGAAGTTTTACTCAACAAAATAGTTAGGTATGTTAAAGAAAATACAGGCGACTGCGGACTTCATAAAAGAACGGTTAGAAAATAAGCCTGAGGTAGGAATTATCTTAGGAACAGGATTAGGCGGACTTGCAACCAAGATTGACGTTGAGAAGGAACTCGAATATACCGAAATCCCAAATTTTCCAATTTCAACCGTAGAGGGACACTCTGGCAAGCTGATTTTTGGTAAACTCGGTGGTAAAAATGTTGTTGCCATGAAGGGACGCTTCCACTTCTACGAAGGATACAACATGGATCAGGTAACATTTCCTGTTCGTGTCATGAAACTTCTAGGCATTAAAACCCTTTTTGTTTCGAATGCTAGCGGTGGTATGAATCCCGAATTTGAAATTGGCGAGTTAATGATCATTAACGATCACATCAACCTGCTACCTAATCCTCTTATCGGCTCAAACATTAACGAGTTAGGACCTCGTTTCCCCGATATGAGCAAGCCTTACGACTTCGACCTAATGGACAAGGCTGAAGCTGTTGCAAAAGAACTTGGCATCCGAGTTCAACGTGGATGCTATGTTGGAACAACAGGACCAACCTTCGAAACTCCAAAGGAATACCAGTACTTTCGTATTATTGGTGGCGATGCAGTTGGCATGTCTACCGTTCCTGAGGTTATTGTTGCCCGCCATATGGACATACCCGTATTTGCAATGTCCATCATTACAGACCTTGGCGTACCAGGTAAGATTGTAGAGGTATCGCACGAGGAGGTTCAAGAAGTTGGCAAGAAATCGGAGGCAAAAATGACCCAAATTATGACCAAATTGTTAGAGAGAATCTAGTATCATCACTATAAGAAAACGAGGGTGACCGTAAATGGTCACCCTTTTTTCATTCTTTAAGGCAACAGTGCACCAAATTTGATGTACTGTGCTACATTGTTTTGGCAATTGCCCAATTAGATCAACATCTATTCATTACATTTGTTGATAGCAACAAAAAAGACCACATGAGAGCATACGCATTCCTTATATTCTTCGCCATAGTACTTAGCCTGTACCTCCTCGTAAACCTGTACATATACCACCATGGGCTCATGGCTCTTCCAAAAGGCACACAGCTCCGCACTACATTTATATGGCTATTCTGGATGCTGGTGATTAGCTTCCCATTTGGCCGAATCGTCGAACGATTTTGGACATCGCCCGTAACTGATGCCATTATTTGGATTGGATCGCTATGGCTTGCTGCCATGCTCTACTTCTTTTTGTTCACCATTTTGGTAGATGTTGCCCGCCTTTCCAACTTCGTATTTCCTTGGATGGCAAATCTCTTTGGAAACAGCCTCGCTTTAGCCCGTATATGGACACTTGGAGGATTGACTGCCATCGTACTTTGCATTGTAATTATAGGCCATGTAAATGCCGTTTGGACTAGAGTTAGCCGCTACAACATCAACATCGAAAAGAATGGAGGGAACCGCCAACGGTTAAGGATTGTTGCCGCTTCCGATATTCATACGGGAACTATTATTGCCCAACGGAGGGTGGCCAAGCTGGTAAGGCTCATAAACGAGCAAAAACCCGATATTGTACTCTTTGCCGGCGATATTGTAGATGAAGACTTAAACCCTGTAATACGCCGTAATCTTGGCGAAAAGTTAAAGCAGATCAGGGCAAAAGATGGTATTTACGCCATTACCGGAAACCACGAGTACATTGGCGGAGCAGAGGCTGCTGTAAAGTATTTAACAGATCATGGAATTACAGTTCTCCGCGATTCGGTTGCCCTCATCGACAGCTCGTTCTATATAGCAGGACGAGAAGATAAGGAGAGCTCCAGAATGGGAGGACGTAGCCGAAAAGAGGTAATTGAGCTGCTTGCCAGTACTGATAAGTCGAAGCCAATTATCCTACTCGACCACCAACCGTACCATTTAGACAACGCTGTAGCTCCTGGAGCCGACATTCAGCTATCGGGACACACCCATCATGGACAACTATGGCCGTTTAACTATATCACCAAAGCTATTTTTGAGCTGAGTAGCGGGTATGCAAAAAAGGGGAACACCCACTTTATTGTATCAAATGGCTACGGATCGTGGGGACCGCCGGTACGAATAGGTAACCGACCCGAAATTCTTGTTATCGACATAACATTTAGCAACCACCACAATAGCAGGTAGCATCGACGACTACTTCCACACGAAAAGTACCGATAAATACAAACGAAACATCATATTTCAACATAGGAGGAGGTTCGAAAATTCGAACCTCCTCCTACTTTAGACTATCATACGATAACGGGGTGCCAGCAAAAGCCCAAAAGCAGGCTTGCCTTAAACGGATATGAAAGTGATTCCGACATCTTAAAACGAAACCCCTTCATAACAGCTTATCCCGATTACCTTTTTCACGTTATAAGATCATCAACATGACCTTTACGTGCTTATGCTTGGCTCATTGCCTGATTACTGGGCAAAGATTAGTATAGAGTCGCTAAAAACTAACGTTTTATTGGTACCCAAATAGGCACACTTAAACTCGTACTGCTTACCGGGAATGTAGCCGGAAATATTTTTCTTACGTGTAGTCGAAGGGGTTAACCTCCATTCGGTAAGATCGGCTGGAGTAGGCACGGCCGATGAGTAAAAGTTGTACACCTTAATATCTGCACAAGCATCAACAATACAGCTAAAGTCGCCGCTATTGGTACCACTGGTAACTTTAAAGTTAGTAGGCTTGGCGAGAATACCTTTTTTTGCTCTCTCCTTTGCTAGCGCGAAGCCACTCGACTTCAACATTTCAATATCGCCATCGGCCTGAGTGTTTACCACCTTTGCCACCTTCTGTAAATCTACTTCAAGTACCTCTTTAGCTATATTCTTGGCTGCAACATCCTGCGAATTGCCAATTTTCGACT
>CAXYUU010000129.1:0-8471 GCA_964292015.1 uncultured Acetobacteroides sp. | reverse complement strand
TAAATTTTTCTTCACTACGCTCTAATTCGGCAATCCTTTGCTTATCGATCGTTAAATCTTGAATGCTTGAGCAAATAATATTTCTTCCATTACGATCTTTGGTCATAAACCCAGCAAGTTCTACAGGATAGCGGCTACCATCTTTTCGGATGAGTTCCTTTTCGTACGGACCATAGCGTCCTGTTTTCAACAGCCGCTTCAATTGCTGCCCTTCAGTCTTTATGTATTTATTAGGCGATATATTCCAGAACGATTGCGCCATTAGCTCTTGTCTAGAATATCCTAACTGGTCAAGGAATTCCTGGTTACAGTCTATATACTGGCCCGTTTCGAAATCGTTAAACGCCATCCCTAGTGGCATTAGCTCAAATAGTTCACGGAACTTTGCTTCGTTATAGCGAATAGTTTCTTCACTTCTATGCCGGTTGGTAATGTTACGCACTAGAATAATAATCGTTTTATCGGATGATTCAGAGAAGCGAAATTCGAAATAGAGAGATTCTCCATCTTTTTCGAACATAACTTCACGCATTATAGAACCTTGCCCAACACAAGCGGTAATACCCTCTTCGATAATTTTAACGCCTTCGAGAGGTAAGTTGTCATGAATATGCTCGCCTATTTTTAGCTCTGTACTGTTGCAAAAACCGCATTCAACTCTATTGAAATTTATAAGGATACCATTATTGGTAACATGCAGTATTCTATCGGGTATTGAGTCGATAATTGCTTTATTAGTTGCATAGCTAATTTTAAGAACGGTTTCTATTTTTTTCCGTTCAATTGCATTGGCAATTACGCCAGTTATGGTTTTTAATAGCTCCAGCTCCCACTTTGTCCACTCACGTTTTTGTACACACTCTTCAAATCCAATGAATCCGGCATATTTTCCTTCAACGTATAAAGGGTATTCAATTATTGAGAGAATATTTTCTGTCTCTGTAAGCTTACGAATGTCATCGGGTAATGTCGCAATATCGTCGCAAAAGAGCATTCCGCTTTCTTCTATAATTTTCCGCCAAGAGGGGATTGTATCATAGCACAAATTTTGCAAGGCATCTTTTTCCGAACGGACACCCTTATTACACCATTCGTTGGTATTGCTAGTTTTATCACCATTTTCATTATCCAAGAAGACATAAACTCGGCTAACATTAAGGTGCTCGCCAACAACGCTGAGAGCAAAATTTATTTTATCGTCGAAATCTTCAAGAGAATTAAGCGAAATAGCAATTCCAGAAATAAGCTCCTGTTGAAGTAAACTCTGTTTTAAGATTTCTTGCGCTAGTTTTGCATCGGTAATATCAATGTGCGTACCAATTATACGAATGGCATTTCCCGAATCATCGCGCTCCACAATTCGAGCACGTTCACTAATCCACTTGTAGCTATTATCTTTTGTCCTTATTCGAAGTTCTGTAGATATTAGGGGAATTTCTCCATTAAGAAGATTTTTTATATTGGCTTTAAATTTTGCGTTATCATCGGGATGAAGCAAGTTAGCCCATGTCTCTTTGTTGAGCTTTATTTCTCGTGGCTCATAGCCAAGCATGGTACTCCACCGATCGTTGGAAAAGAATTCATTAGTAGAAACATTCCAATCCCAAAGACCAGCATCGCTACCAAGCAGTACCATTTCGAGTTTGTCCGACTTCTCTCTTATTTTTTTTTCTATACTTTTCCTTTCGGTAATATCAAGAACGACTCCTCTAATGCCGACCACTTTGTCTTTATCAACAATTCTGCTGGTGTAGAATAATGTCTCCATAATTTCACCGCGAGTAGTTGAAAGCATATATTCCCGCGGAGAAACATCGTTGGTTGTGAGCACTTTTTGTAAATTCGACTTTGCTCGTGCAATATCCTTTTTATGAATAAAATCAAAAACATTATAAACAACGCCACTTTGCAATCCCTCTTCTAATCCCATCGCTTTTTTTGCAACATCATTAGTAAACAGTAGGTTTCCTTTGATGTCGGTTTCAAAAATCATTTCGGGGATTAGGTTAATAAGATTATCGTACTTAGATAAGCACTCTGTTAACTCGTCGGATACCTTACATTGCAAGGCGCACTTTGCCAGTTTTAGATTTAGTTCGCCAATAGCGAGAAGTTCTTCTGGGGTGTAGATGCCATTTTTTTTGTGTAAAAGGATAAATCCAAAATGGGGCAAGCTCATTACATAAATAGAACCGTCCTTTAAATGAGTAAAGTATACAGGCGTTTTAGCCAAGAGTCCTTTCAAGTTATCTGGACTCAAACATCTAGGCAGAAAATCTAAATTTATAGGGAATAGGTCTCTAAGAGTTTTGCCGTAAGGTTCAACAATCTCATCAATACAAATAAAATCTCCTTCTGACATCTTTTTATACTGCAAAACAGCACATGCATTACAGTCTAGATACTTTAGGTAGCCAGCTAAACTTTCGGAGATCATGTCTTTTAGGTTGTAGCTATTGCCGATAGCTAGGGCAACCTGATAGAGTTGAAAGGATGACATTGTACTTGTTGACATAGCATAAAAGGTTAAAACTAGGCTGTTTTCTAAGCACGCTTTGCACGTTCCCAGTTTACTGTTTGAGTACTCATGAGATACCTAAAGAATCCTCGGTAAACAGCGTAATTCATTATATAGAAGAAGTATGGTATAAAAAAAACTTTAACGTGTAATTTACGATTCTCGAAAAGATAACCAACAAATACTAGCAGGTAAAATGCTATTTGGAGCGTTAAAATACTGAGATATACTAAATCAATACGGTAATTTCCCCCAACGACAATCATAAGGTTCAGAATAAGCACAAGCAACAGGCAAATGGGTGCTAATGTCCATCGTAATACGCGATGAGAAATATACTGGAACGAGAGCATACCATACTTGAAAATATTGAGCAAAGGAGCTAATCGTACAATGCTTTGAATACCTCCTGCAGATATGCGTATTTTGCGTTTTAACTCTTCCTCGACATTAACAGATGCTTTTTCAGCAGCATAAGCTTTAGGATCATACTTGATTTTGTACCCTTTTTGGGCAATACGCATCGAAATCATAAAGTCGTCGAGTAGCGTGTCGGGTTCTACATCTTGGAAAAGAGTTGTACGAATAGCAAACAGTTCGCCAGCGGCTCCTACTACTGAGTTGAGTTCCGAATCCCAACGTTTAAGTGTCGACTCGTACTTCCAGTAGATACCTTCACCAGCAGCTGACGCTGATTCCTTTTCATCGAGAATGATGCGCTTTTCACCAGAGACGCAGCCAACCCTTGAATCGGAAAAAAGGTGAACAATTCGGCGAATGGAGTCTTTACCAAGCAGGGTGTTGGCATCACACAAAACGGTTATCGGCGATGAAATAAGCTTCATACCACGATTGATTGCTCCAATCTTTCCCTCTCGTTTGTTTTGATGCGCTACAGCTGCACGGGGATAGCTCTTCAGTAACTCTGGCGTACCATCGGTAGATCCATCGGTAATCCAAAGTATTTTTAGCTTGTTGACAGGGTATTCTAAATCTAACGTATTGCGCATTTTTGCATCAACGTAATCTTTTTCGTTGTATGCTGCGATAAGCAATGTAACTTCTGGCTCAACGTTTAATGGTTTGCTGGGTTTTACGTTTAGAAAAGTTCGCTTAAATAGAATCATTAGGTAAAGAATTATGCCATAGCCGAGGTATGTGTAAAAAACTACAGCTAAGCTTATCCAGAAAATTACCTTTACAGCTAACATAGTGTGCATTATTAGAAGTGAATAGTTTTAAGTTGTAGTTGCCTTTTCCCAAATTGCTGTATCTACATTATACCATTTTAGCATTTTGGCTGGATTACCTCCTACCACACAGTAGTCGGGCACCGAGCGGAGTACAACACTTCCTGCGGCAACCACGCACTGCTTACCAATCACGACTCCCGCAACAATAACAGAGTTTGAGCCAATCCACGATTCATCGCCAATAGTAATTTGAGCCGTAGATACAGGCTGCTGCCAGATTGGCATCGACACATCTTGGTAGCCGTGATTTAAGCCAGAGCAAACCACATTTTGAGCAAAGCGTACATCGTTGCCAACCGTCACAGGGCCAATTATTACACTTCCTATTCCTATCCGCGTGTTGTTGCCAATTATAATATCACCCACACCATTATTTAGCGTTGCAAAATCCTCTACGGTAGAGTTGCTTCCAATAGCAAACATCCTAAACGGGAATAAATCGCGGCGCACCGTATGGCAGATAAGGCTATGTCTGCCTCGTTTATGCTTAAACGGGTTGAGCAATAGCCTCACCCAAAGGCGAGGCTTTGCTTGATTTTTCGGCATAAGCAATCTTAGTGATAGCTGCTTAAGAACCTTGTTTGCTTTGATATTTTCTATAAGCTTCATTATTTTTTGTAAATCTTGGAATCTACTCGATATCCTGATTTTGACAGATACCAATCTGTATTAGCGGTTCCTGATGATTGTGCCCATGGAGCAAAGAAATTGTATGTATCAATTATGGCTGCTCCCTCTATTGGATAGTCAAACTGATCAAGGAATAGAATACCCCAAGGCAGATTTCTATATGTTTTATAGAATCGCTTTTTTGACGGTATGGTATTATCCTGACTAGTCATAAAATATCTTGCATCGGCTTTTCCTGAGGGAACCATGTTGGGTAGGTGTACTTCTTTGGCTCTATCTTGATTAATAAAGAGGAATGGATTGTAAGGAGGATTGCCCATTGAGGCGGGGTTTTGTGGTGAAGCCATTGTCATTTTAAAGAAGATCGTATCGGGAATGCTATAAGGCGAACCAACAGTCGTATTAACTCCGCTACCACCACCTGTATACTTCAATATGTCGTATCCGTCATCAAAAACAACGAAAACACCTTCGTTGCTAACACTGTTATACGTGTTGTTCACAGGGGTTTCTAAACCATTGCTTCCTAAGGTAGTGGTTCCATGCCTTACCAATGATCCTGAAATATTCTTGAATGTAGTTGTTGCCGATTTAACAGCACTCGATGGTATGCCTAACGCCATCGCAAAACCGTTATGATAGCTAGCACCCATTGCCGATACGACAAGCTTGCCTTTAACCTCAACTACCTTATTCGCGCCATTGGTTATTTGATTAATTTGATAGTTAATAACCATATCGTTTAGGTCGTAATCTCCTTTTGATGGCCATAAATCTTCAAAGACCATTGTCCCAAAGGTAGACGCTGATGGATAAATGTTATTAAAAGCTTTCGTGGCATCATCAGGATAGTCGTCTGAGGTGTCAGGAATTCCATCACCATCGCTATCTGGATTGTTAGATCCGTGCTTTATAAGTGGAAGATTGCCGGTTTCAATTGCTGTTACCGGATTGGACGTTACAAAGTATACAACATCGTTAAAATCGTCATCCGATCCGGCATCGCGCTTAATATCCTCAAAGCTTAGGATTAACTTATTACGCGTATTGTCGAAAATAAGCGCGTTGTGCTGTCTAAGAGTTGCGTTAGTTTCTGGATTAAAACTTGGTATCGAGTAGAGTACCCAATTCCAGGCATTTGCGGTTATGGTTCCATTTCTGAATCCATCTGAAAGGCAAACCCAGCCGATCCCAGTATTTGCAGGGAATCGTCCTAAGTATACCTTATCTCCCGACTGTAGGCTACCTCCACTTCCTGCAAAGGATGTGTTGGGAAAAACTATGAATACAGAGTCTATTTTATCCTTAGATGTAGGAGGGTTGCTTAAATTGTATTTAAAGTACCCTAATACGTTGCGGTAACCGGCGCCCTCGCTCACGAATGTAACCCAAACGTCTGACAGCTCCTTTATTATCACGTTTGTTTCGTTGGTTGAAGCCAGAAGTTGAGGATTATAGGTCGGTACTGGCATTCTTTCTGGTAATGTTGCATTAACATCGTCCAAAAAACTGGCATTTACGACATCACGAGGACTCATTAAATTGGTTGGGAGGCCATTACTGTCAAAACCCGTAAGAGTTTTAAATACGGTACTTCCAAATTTAAAAATAAGAGGTGATGAGGAAGACTTGAGCAACCCGTAATATTTGGGAGATCCAGATGAGGAATTTCCATATCGTACCGACGCAATTCCACCACTTATCTTAACGGTAATATCGTTTGGTATGCCAACATACTGTGGAATAAACTGAATGGAGTCTATATATGTTGGTATCGAAACGTATGCTTCAGCATATCCAGAAGCATCGGTGGCAAAGGTTTGAATAAGGCGCTTGTCGTTTCCATTTTTGGCGTAGGCATCTATTCGTACAAATTTGAGCGGATTCCCGCTGGCGTCTAAGGCATTTACAGTAAGCTTAACATTGTTGCCTGTGTTGAAGTTAAAGTTATCCTGAACAACGAGTGATTCCATGCCCTGATTAGGAGTCGGAGATGGAGTGTCATTATTCCTAGAGCAAGAGTACAGTGACAATACAACCACTACGAAGGCGGTAAAGCTAGATCCCCTCATTTTCGAAGTTATAAATGAATTGTTGAAAATTAAAAAGCACATCTAATTCTCATATTGATGATGCTTCATTTCCTTAACAGTAAAACATCATTTTTGCTCAAAATTGTGCGATAAATAACAGGATAACACCGCTTCAGCAACACCGTTCCAAGTAAAATCCTTCGAACGTTCGTAGCCTTTTTGCACTAGCGTGTCACGCAATTGGATATTGGATAGCAGTAGCTCCATTGCATCTTCAATATTTTGAGGGGATGATGGCGTTACCAGAAGAGCCGCGTTGCCTGCCACTTCGGGCATAGAGGTTACATTCGAGGTTATTACGGGTATTCGCGATGCCATTGCCTCGATAATTGGAATGCCAAACCCTTCAGAGTAGGAGGGGAAAAGTAGCATTTCGGCCATTTGGTATACTACCCGAAGGTGTTCGGACTTTATATAACCAACAAGTACTATCCGTTTTGCAATCGGCGAAAGTTCTAAGCTGGAAAGCACTTGTCCAAGATATTTTTCCGAAATGCCCTTAATAACTAACGAGGGAGCATCGTCTCCAATCCTATCCAAAAGAATTGAATAGGCAGCGAGTACCCCCGAAAGATTTTTACGCGGCTCGGTATTCCCTAAAAAGAAGATGTACCGGTTGGGTAGCTGGTACGCCTGCCGAACGATGTCTTTTAGCTCCGAATTAGCCTGCTCAAAAAACTGAGGCGACACGCCGTTGTATATCACCTTTACTTTGTCGTCGGGCAAGTGCAGCTTCTGTTTTATTTGCTCCTTTTGGTAGTTCGATACGGTAAATACCAATTTGGCCTTGCGGGCTACCCTAGGCACAACAAGGCTGCGGTAGAAGTTGCCGAAGCGCTGGTAGGGCGAACCTCCTCTTTTACTCAGCAGGTAGTTTTTTTCTAGAAAAATGAGGTCGTGCAGCGTAAGGAATAGCGGGCAGCGAATTTTTAAAGGGGCCGTATTCGAAGTACAATGTAGGATGTCTGGCTTATTTATTCGAACCCACTTTGCCAGCGAGATCTGCTCCCAATCGGGATAGCTTCTTCCTTCGATGTAAACAATATGAAAGTTCGACGTTTCAGACAGACAGATATCCTCATCCTTTTTTGTAAGAATGAAGTATTCGTTATAGGTGTCGATAAGCTGTAGCTGACGAATCATTTCGAGTGCCACCACATCCATGCCATGCTTTTGCGGTCTGAAAATTCGTTGAGCCTCAATTGCTATGCGTAGCTTTCTGCTTGGGTTTGTCGTCGAGGTTTTCATGAGTAGTATGGATGAAGGTTTTGTTTGCTCCCTTAAGTTTAAAAAGGAGTAGTAGCATATTTAGGAAGGTAGCAGGCAGCTCGGCTAGGGCTTTTACCATTTGCCAGCTGTATAATCGACGTGGGATGGAGATGAGTAGCGCCACCAGCACTCCGACAAACGACACTCCCCAGTATATCCACGATGGCGATAGCGAAAAGATTGCCGAAAATATCCCCAAAATGAATATCAGTCCGGGTAGCAGTATTCGGGGTACCTGAATGCCCTGTAGCACCTTGTTGGCATAGTCGAATCGACCTCTAAAAAGAGCCTTAAGTCCCGAAAATGCATACCGTCCAAAGTAGTGGTATTGAGCCGCAAGCCATCGCCTTCGCTGATTATGAAATACCTCCTGCTTTTGTACCTTTTCGTCGAGCACGTAGGCATCGTGCACGTACTCGATGCGGATACCTCGGTCGATTAGCCGTAACTCGAGCTCGCGATCGAATCCGCCAACGGCCTCAATTTGTCCCATAATCTCCTTAAAAAGGGTAAGGTCAAATACCATTGCCGAACCAATTAGTCCGCACGAAAGCCCCAGCTTGCGGTGGCCCAATCTGAAAATATGGTTGTTTACCTCTTCGCTCATTGCATCGAGATAGGCTAGCTTGCTATTGGTGTTTTTTGCCATTCGGTGCCCTTGGATTGCCTTACTTCCCCGGTTATATTTGGTTGCCATCTACATCACTA
>CAXYUU010000128.1:0-8638 GCA_964292015.1 uncultured Acetobacteroides sp. | reverse complement strand
TTACCACGCCGTATTCGCCAAATACGACGCCATTTTCGACGAATACGACGACAACACCCCCACCTACCACGCCGTATTTGCCAAATACGACGCCATATTCGACGAATACGACGAAATTTTCACTCTTCTGCTAAAGCCTCAGCCCCAATATGCGGCCATACCTGTTGATAACTTTTTTCACCTGTTGAAAACTGCTACATCCCTTGACAGATCTAGGTTTTTAGAAACTACCTCCTGAATTGAACCTGTAAAATATTCGACAACATATTGCATATTTAAATCAACTCGGCTAATTTAGTAGGACAAATGTACAGAGACCTATATTTTAACTAAAACCCAACAGATTATGGGAGAATCGTCTAAGATTGATTTAGGCCACGGTGCCACGGAAGTGTTAGATGTTGCAACGAAGCTAACCATCAAGCATAAGGCTGATGGTACCACATCGCCACTGTTAACGCTTACCGACATTAACTGGGCACTTATTACCGATTCGGTGCCACTTGCTGAGGCTAAGCACAATGAGGCAGAAACTCTACGTGCTAAAGCCGAAAAGGCCTACCGTGATCGCGACTTGTTGCTTGAACCTATTGAAGATGCAGTTCGTCGCAGCAAGAATTTACTTAAATCCATTCATTCTAAGAATCCAAAAATTCTTACCGAGTGGGGTTTTAATGTTACCTACACAGCAGCAACTACGAAAGCTGCAAAAGCAGAAAAGGCTGCAAAGGCAACAAAGGCGTCAAAAACTACAAAAATTTCTGAGAACAACGAGGAATTGTAGTAAAGCGCACTAACTTACAGAACGGTTGTCCTACTTATTGGGCAACCGTTTTTTGTATTTTATGGTATAAAAGATGGGGCTGGTATTATTAGGGGTAAGCACAGGAATTTCACTTATAAAAGTAAAGCACATGTATTCGAACGCAACTCGATTAAAAGTTAAAACAGGGTGGTTTGAAAGGTGGATAAAGCCCCAAGGTCGAGCAAATGCCTCCTCACCGACTCCAGCAGCTCCCTTTTATACGCCAATTTTTTAACCATTCTATAATCCGTAAGGTTACGGTGCAGCCATACTATGGGAAACATAAACTTTAGCGCCGAAAGGGGAAGCTCCACCTCCTCATTGTGGTAGATGTCGGAGATCATCTGGTCGAGCAGCGATTGTATCATGTACCGAACATCGACTGATTGGTAGCCGAGGTACACCGTTGTTAGCGTACACATAAACCGCAGCTGCGGGTATAGCAACAGGTGGTTTTCGAGGGTAAGCATCCCCTGCCAGTGGTGCAGCACCTGCGGGGCGTTGCACATATCTAACCCAAACAGAGCCTGCGCATCGGTTTTCGACAGGTAAACATTATCATCTCTCATCGTAAAGTCCTCCTCCGTTAGCAAATCATAACCACCCATCCCCACTCTTTACGTAGTGCACGTACTTTAGGTTACCATTCAGCCAATCGCTTTAAATAACACCAAAACAAAAATAATTACACCTCAACTTTTATATACCACCCTCCACAATCTGCACCTCCTCTTCGGTTAACTCATAGAGTTGGTAAACCAGCTGATCGATTTCGGTTTCGAGAATTGTGGTGTCAGAATTGTTAGTTCGCATTGACAAAATGGTTTCAACCTTTTCATTTAGAACATTTTTCGCATCATCATTGAGCTGAATAATTGGCAATTGAGATACGTACTCGGATTTTTACTCGAAGTAACCATTTTGCTTAGTTGAAGCGATATTTTTTAAGAAATAATCCAATAGCTGGCTATTAAGCAATGCCAAAACATATTTTGAAACGTCGGTGATAATTGCTGTTTTATCATTGCTATAATAAGACTGATTGTCTAAGCAATAATTCGCTTTATTGGTTATAGCAGGTATGATAATTTTTTCATTTTCAAAATCATTGTAATAAGAACAAGAACGTAGCTCCCACCAGAACTCTCCTTTATCTGCTCGTTTACGTGCAGATATTTCAAATTGCGAAAGATGCTTACATATTGAATGATATTTTGATGAAAGATTGCTCCATGATTCTTCCTCATTCATTGATCCAAAAAATTGTCTTGTATATCCGCTTTTAAATAATATTAGCCATTTATCATTCGTTGGTTGTTGGTACCTTTTAATATCCTTACCTGCAAGAAATGGTTTAATTATTTCTGCACTGGAGAAATCTTCCGAAATAAGTTGTTCTTTTGTTTCGGCATTAATGACGAAAGCTTCGTTACAACCAGTTTTTATTCCATAATAAATTTTGCCCTTAACGTATTCTCCCAAAGGCATCCCTTTACTTTTGATTTTCTCGAGTAGATTTTGTTTTGTATCGCTAACTAATGTCCATCCATTTTGAGAAAGAAGCGACTTGTTGACCTTAAACGAAATCGCATCAATATAACTACCAATTCCGTCAGGAAAATTCAACGTGCCAATATTTGACGCTGCAAATGTATCGACCGCTTTATTGCCTTTTTCAATGCTCCATAGGCAAGGATAGGTAATTGCTTCGTCGAACACGGGCAAATCGCCAAAATCGTGAATAAAGTTAATGTTAAACTGACTGACCCATTTGCGCAATGATGTACCATAACCTGCTCGCATCCATTTGTTGGGCAATATATAGATGAAAGTCCCGTTTTGCCTAGTTATTTGCAGCCCTCTTTCAACAAAATATACATATAAATCTGCAGAGCCGGCGTAGGTTTGGTAATTGGTTTGCAAATAGTATTTAATGTTGGTAAACTCTTCCTGCCTTATATACGGTGGATTCCCAACCACCACGTCAAATCCGACAAAGTCGCCGTCGCCGTTGAGCACTTCGGGAAACTCGAAGCGCCACTCGAAGGCGTTTTCGTAAATGAGGTTGCTCTTAATCTCGTGCAATTCGGCTTCCAAGGCGGCAACAGAACTTGTGTAAGTCTTAACCTCCTTGTTCCACTGTGCGGTTTCGGCCTTAGTTCTCTCGAATATCGAGGTTTGGGTGGTAAGTCTTAGCAATTCGCCCTTTACCCTGTTAAGCTTTACAAGTCGCTTATCATTAACGGTAATTTGGCTCTCAAAGTCATTCTTAATCTCATCAATAAGGCGCTCCATCTCGTGCTTATCGTCCTTACTCTTGGCATTGCGATAACTCATTACAGCAATACGGTAGCTGTTTATAGTCCATTTACTCCCCTTTAGTGCCTTTTTAATATCTGCATCAAGGCCGTAACGGCTAACAAGCGAGTTGCCACACTTGATGTTGATGTCGATATTGGGGAGGGTTTCCAGCTCGGTATAATCGGGTTCGCGGTAGTAGGCATTCTTCAGGAGCTCGATCCAGAGCCGCAGGCGACATATCTTTACAGAGTTGGGGTTAAGGTCTACTCCAAAGAGGCAATTCTCGATAATGGTCTGCTTCTCGTGGAAGAGGGTTTCCTGCACGCGCTGGCTTTCGCGATTAGTGGGATTGTACTCGAAAAGGCCTCCATCGTCGTCGGTAACAATCAGCTCGTCATTCTGCACCTCAACGATATAGTCGCGCAAGGTTTTACCCTGGCGGTCGAGCAGAATCTTGAGCTCACTTTTAATAGCAATCATCTCGTTGAGCGCCGACACCAGAAAGTGCCCCGACCCCACGGCAGGATCACAAATCTTTAGGCTGTTGATAATGGTGTTAGCCTCCTGTTTATCGTCAATTCTATCGTATAGCAGGTTCAAACTATCGCAATCCCATCCCTTAACTTCCTTAAACTTCTGTAGCACGGCACGACGAATGGTTTCGCGGCACATGTACATGGTAATAAATCCAGGGGTAAAGAACGATCCATCCTTATAGCCGTTTATCTTTTCGAAGATAAGACCCAGCACCGATGCGTTAATCAGCCGCTTATTCTCCTCCTGAATTTCCTCACGACCCTCGCTGGCAAAGTCGTAGGCATTAAGAAACTCGAAGATGTACTCGATGGTAAGCAGCTCGCCGGTACGCTTTTGGCTACTAGCGCATTTTATCACCGTGGAGGAGAGGAGGGGCAGCATGCCATCGGTAAGCTGGCTTATAAACAGGCCTGTTTGCTCGAGTTCGGTAGGCTCGAATAGCGAGCTGTTTAAGTAGGGTACCTTAGCAAAGGTAACCTTCACCTTATCGTTACGCTCCTGTGGCCTACGTGCCAGCACGCTAAAGAAAAGGTTATTTAGGTCGTCGAAGCTCTTCACCTTATCGGTATTTAAAAAGGCGTACGACCTATCGCCCTTATGGTAGCGGATAAGCTGCGCTTCGAGTAGCTTAAGAAACAGTATTCGGTTAACCCAGGTGATGGTTAGCTCTAAGGCAACATTAAAGAGACGTTCGTTTTTAGCTTCGCCAAACTGCAAAGGCTTTTCGAGGCGCGATATCTTGTCGAGGTTGTCGAGCTGAAAGATGGCGCTTTCCATTAGCGACCCCTCGTTTCTATCACCTTCCTTCTTACGCTGGATTAGCTTTTTGCCCCCCTCCTTAATTTCGACAAGGCCAATAATGTGCAGCAGCTCGGTATAAAAGCTCTTGTCGAGACTGTTGCTGTCGTTGGCAAAGGGTAGCTTAAGCAGATGTTCTGGCGAAAGAAGTTTGAATAGGGCTATCAGTAAGCTATCATCCTTTTTATCGGTATTACGTAGGGGCTTTTCATAATCGCGAATATCGAAGTGGGTAAAGGCTACCTCGTGCTTAATATCCTCGATGGCCGGTTCGGCAATATGCTTGTAGAAAAAGTCGGTTGTTTTTCCAGCCAGCCTACCCTCTTCGAAGTCGACAAACTGCTTAACCAGCTTTTTATTTTGGGCAAACTCCCTTTCGAAAAAAGTGGCATCGAATACAAACCACTCGTATATATTGGTAACAACAAGATGCTTTACTTCGAGATTTTTTAGCGTAATGCGCTCGCGTAGGTAGTATAACACCAGCTCGTGAAAAGCCTTAGTATTAATATTTTTACACGTCATCATTTCGGCCCTATTGGTAGGCTTTTTGGCCTCAACAATAACACCAACGGAGTCGGTTGCCTTACTTCCATTATGAATAACCAGGTCGTTTCGCCCCTTAGTATTGATGGAATGAGCTGCACCATAGTAGGTATTCTTAAGAAAATCGGAAACGAGATTCTTATGATGCTCCTCCGATTCGCTCTCGTTGATACTATCAATTAGCTTAGCAAGATTGCCTTTAAACAATTCTATCTCGTTTCGGTTGGCTTTAACCTTTAAAAACGCCTTATTTAAAGCTTTACGGGGCTTAAGTATACTATAATTCATTTGTATAAAATCGGTTCTTGAGTTGGCATCGCTAAAAGTAATCAGAAGTTCTTAACAGTGTACAGCGCGGAAGAAAAATATTTACATGCGTAATTTACTAGCGACAGGCTCCAATTTATACCTATACGAAAAAAGCCACATCAAACGATATGGCTTTTTTCTTGCACGGGAGGAGCGACTCGAACGCCCGACACTTGGTTTTGGAGACCAATGCTCTACCAACTGAGCTACACCCGTATTTCTCTCAGAAGCGTCGCAAATATGTGGCATTTTTTTCGATCCTGCAAGTGGGAAATCCATATTAGGCCTACATTTTTGCCATCTCGCTTAGGGTCAGGGCCAATATTTTGTCGTTGCTAAATATTTAGCAGGGGAATTATTTCCGCACAGGAAACAAGCACGGTTACACTGCCAAATTTTGCTTCGTGTTTTCTACTTTTCAAAAGGAAACTGCAGCTACTCGCCTTTCGGAGAGCTCTAATTTGTTCTTAAATAGTACGTCCACCCCCTACCCCCGCCAGCGGGAGACAGCACTTCGAGTAGCCAGTGTAGGTTGATCGTAAGGAACCTTCGTAAACTTCTTCGACATCAAAGCCAGCCCGTTTACCGTCAGTATAGCTTCCGGCTATTTCCGTTTAAGTTCCTTATAAGGGGGGCATGCTGCTCTTGAGCATGGCCACATCGGCGGCTAACTTAGCAATTTGCGACTTTAGGCTGCTCATCTCCTCGCTCACCACGCTGTCGATACCAAACGAGAGTACGCCCTTGGCCTTCCACACCTCCACAATATCCTGCGGGGCCACGTTGTAGGGTTCGTATAGCGGGTTATCGGATACGAACAAAAAGGTACCATCGGCATCTACATTATTGTACATCCGCTTAAACACCACCCCTTCGGTATCGGTAAGCACCACGTAGGCCTGGCCGTCCTTTACGTTCATCCAGTTTTCGACATACTCGCAAATGATGTACGAGCCCGAAGGTACTGGCAGCATGCTGTCGCCCTTTATCTGAAACATGCGGTAGGTGCGCTCGGCACTCATCTCTACAAGCGGAAGCTCGAACGAGGGGAGCTGCTCGACATACTCCACATCGGCATAACCATCGAGGTAGCCCGCCGAAGCTTGTACCGGAACAACGGTAACCTGCTCGCGGTTGCTACCATTTACCACCGTGGTGAGCACCCGTAGCTCGTTGCCCTGCATGCGGGGGCGAAACGACTTGAGCTGCTCCTCGGGGGTGATGGTAAGGTCGACCGACAGCAGCTCATCTATCCGTATCCGAAAGACACACGACAGCTGCATGATTGCCCCCAGCTTGGGGGTGGCGCGTCCTTCCTCGTACGAGCCGATTACCGAACGGTTGGCGCCTATCTTACCTGCCAGCTCGTCCTGCGTGAGGTTATGCTTCTTGCGCAAAAACCTCAAATTCGATGAAAAGCACTCCTCAATCTTCATGGTGTGAGCCTTTAACGTCATTATCGTAAATTATCTGATGCTAAGAAACGACTTTACCGGCAATTTGCCAAACATTTTAGCAATAATCCGGCTAACTATTCGAACAATGCGCTATATTTGCCAATGCTTTTAGCATTTAAAACCCATATACATGGAATTGGCTAACAAAATAGGCATTCTGGCCAACGCGGCTAAGTACGATGTATCGTGCGCCACCAGCGGCAGCAAGCGCAAGAACACCAACGGCGGGGTAGGCAACGCCACCTCGGCGGGCATCTGTCACAGCTTTGCCGACGATGGCCGATGCATCTCGCTGCTGAAGGTGCTCTTCACCAACCAGTGCATCTACGACTGCGCCTACTGCATCAACCGCCGTACGAACGACATCCCCCGCGCCGCCTTTACGGTAGACGAGCTGGTGGAGCTAACCATAAACTTCTACCGTCGCAACTACATCGAGGGGCTATTCCTAAGCTCGGGGGTGGTGGTATCGCCCGACCATACAATGGAGCGGCTGGTGGGCATTGCCAAAAAGCTGCGGCTGGAGCACAAGTTTAACGGCTACATCCACCTAAAGGCCATCCCCGGGGCATCGCCCGAGCTGCTCAACGAAGCAGGCCTGTACGCCGACCGTATGAGCATCAACATAGAAATACCAACCGACAGCGGCCTGAAGTACCTGGCGCCGGAAAAAGATCACGCCAGCATCATTCACCCCATGCTGTATATAAAGGATAGGATTGTGTCGAACAAGGAGGAGCGGCGACTCTTTCGCTCGGCCCCCATTTACACCCCCGGCGGGCAAAGCACCCAGGTTATTGTGGGCGCCACCAACGAGAGCGATGCCGATATCCTTCATCTGGCTTCGGGGCTGTACAAGGGCGCCAACCTCAAGCGGGTGTACTACTCGGGCTACCTGCCCACCAACGAGTACGACAAGCGGCTGCCTGCCGTATCGGCTCCGCCACTTAAGCGCGAGAACAGGCTTTACCAGGCCGACTGGCTGCTGCGCTTCTACCACTTCAACGTGGAGGAGCTGGTAGACACGCTCAACCCCAACCTCGACCTCGATCTCGACCCCAAGGCCGCCTACGCCATACGGCATCCCGAGATTTTTCCGATAGATGTAAACAAGGCCGACATCGAAATGCTGCTCAGGGTGCCCGGTGTGGGCGTACGGTCGGCCAAGATGATTGTGGAGGCAAGGCGCTACCGCAGGCTCGACAGCGACCACCTCCGAAAAATTGGGGTGGTGATGCGTCGCGCCAAGTACTTTATCACCTGCAACGAGCTACCCACCGCTGCCATCCTAAAAGACTACCAGCCCAACATGCTCAAGTCGCTAATCCTACACGATGCAGCCGTTGCCAAGCCGCTGCAGCTATCGCTATTCTAGCCTATGCTCCCCATTACTGTAGATCGAACCAACGTTACCGTTATTTACGACGGCACCTTCGAGGGTCTCCTATCGGCCATCTTCGATATTTACGACCAGAAGCTCTCGCCAGCAAACATCACCAGCAACACCCAGTCGATGCTGTTTGGCAACCAGCTCGTAGCGACAAGAGACGAAGGCAAGAGCGAACGGGTATTCAACGGCATTTGCCGCTACGGCGGGATGGCCACCTGCGACATGGTATTCCACGCCTACACCTCCAACGCTCCCCTTATGGAGATGGACATCTTTCGGTACCTGCAGCTGCTGTTTAGGTGTAAGAGGGATGTTTCGGGAATGATGGGCGAAAGCTACATCCTCCGCGTTAGGCAGCTCCAGCGCAAGGTAACCCGCGAGGCGCACCGCATGCTCATGTTTATCCGGTTCGAGCAGGCCAAGGATGGCACCTACTTTGCCCCCATCGCCCCGCAGTACGACGTGCTGAAGATTATTGTCGCACACTTTAAGGAT
>CAXYUU010000127.1:0-8642 GCA_964292015.1 uncultured Acetobacteroides sp. | reverse complement strand
CCGCTACCTGACCATTCGGCAGAAGTACCAGGTGGCCAAGCCTGCTCCTAAAAACGAGACCAAGTAGACTTTTCGGTTTTAGTAGAATTAATAGTTAAGGCTAAGATCCACGGCTAACCTGCGAAGGTAGAGTCGTGGATCGCCTGTTTATAGGGGTGATGTAAAAAAGCTAGCGGCACCATTGGGAGGTATTTATTCTCCTACTGGTGTCGCTAGCGCACATGTCCGAGGCCTAAGCTGCTAGGTACGGACTCTTTTCTTTATGGGTAGAATTTTTCGAGTAGGCTGTACTGCATGGTGCTCCTCAAACGGTAGCTGTGGCGATGCTGCATGAGCCATCCATTGAGGTGGTGGCAGTGGTGGTAGCAATCCGCGATCGTGATGGTGCAGTAGCTTAGCCCTTCGTACCCTTCTTGATAGGTGTTCCTCTGTTACGATGTGAACTCTTCCTTGTAAGTCAACGAGATGTCTGATTTTTCTCTCCGGTGCTTTCATCTCATTCAGTATTTAGTTTGATGGTAGGCCCGCTTTGGCGGGTCAATGCCGTACGACCTTATACGTAGGTGGAGGTCGATTGGTTGGGAGTAGCATGGAGGGATTTCGGATATTCTACATTTGGCGCTTGGTGGTTGGTGTGCACCGCGCGTATTTTACCAAAGTCGATCATGAGGGAACCCTCATTTTCCTTACCCGTATTGGGGGGAGATTGCCATGTCTTGGAGGTGTAGGTGGGGATGCCCAACGGCAAAGCACACCTAATCTTACCAGATGTCTGAATTAGGCAATGCCTTTTTGAGTCGCAGGAGATAACGCTTCGAGTTGTTGAGAAAGTTGCTGAAAATCGGACGTTTGCCTGTTGAACTGTTGAACAATTGGGCAGCATTTTTTGCGCACACCACCCTTTATGGCTACCCCCTCGCCCATGACGACTATAGTAGCTTTAATAAGAAAAGTAAAATGGGTAAAATGGTTTTGAATTATTATGTTTTTCATTGAGTATGATAACACTCTGTATGATATTTAACATTTGTAAGTTAGTTTTGCTGTTAAAAAAGTGAAATAGTTTTTGCAGGTGGGTTGGTTGGGTTATTTGCTTTATTGTGAATGTAAGTGTCTGTTTAAAGGAGGGGTGATGTGTGTTATTTGTGTTTTATTGGTGGGTTGCACCCATTGTTATTGACTGGTGTGTGTTGATATTTGTATATTACTGCCTGTGGAGTCGTTGGTGTTAGTTAAAAAACATCTTGGTTTTCTAAATATATGTTATACTTTTGCGGTCGGCGTTGGGAATGTATTTGGAATTGTTACTTAAGATTTATGATAAGCAAGGCTGATCCTTCCCTCCGCGCTATTATGTCAGTAGTATAAAATGCTGCTGAGTGTTATCAATATTTACAAACTGCTAAAAAAACTATTATGAGGCGATTTTTGACGTTACTTGTGGCGTTCGTTGTCTTTGGAGTTAGCTCTGCGCTAGCCCAGACGAAGCAAGTCTCTGGGAAAGTTGTAGGTTCCGACAACCTACCCATTCCTGGAGTAAATGTAATGGTAAAGGGTGCTCCTACTGTAGGCACCATGACTGATGCAACCGGAAATTTTACTATTAAAAACGTACCTGCAAATGGGAAAATACTCGTTTTCCGTTTTGTAGGGTACGAAACGTTAGAACTTCCAATTTCGGGATCAACTGTAAATGCTTCGCTAAAAGCGGAGTCTAAACTAATTGATGAGGTAATGGTAGTTGCTTATGGTACTGCAAAAAAGAGTTCGTTTACAGGCTCTGCTTCAGTGCTTAAAAAGGAAGATATTGTTAACACATCTGGCGGTGTTGCAAAGGCAATTCAAGGGAAAATAGCTGGTGTGCAAGTTGTTGGTAACTCCATCCGTATTAGGGGTTTCGGTTCATTCTCAGCTGGTGGTGATCCACTTTATGTAGTAGATGGTATTGTAGATGCACCACGTCCTCGCGATGAGGATGTTGAAAACTTTACGGTACTTAAGGATGCAGCATCTACAGCCCTTTATGGTAGTAGAGCCGCTAACGGTGTTATCCTTATCACCTCTAAGAAGGGTAAGAAAGATCAAAAGCCAGAATTCTCCCTTAAATACCAAAAAGGAATAACCACCCTTATAGATCCAAAGTACACCCTACTTAATGCTGACGAGCACTTTAGAAATGTCTGGTTAGGAGTACGAAATGCTGGTGATCCAGCGTCAAGTGCTGCTGTTATTAAGTTATTGAATGGCAATAACCCATATAATATGGCAGACCCTCTCGATGCAAATGGAAACCTAAAACCAGAAGCAAAGTTGCTATATAGCACAGATTGGAAAAAAGAAGCTATGAAAAATTCAACTTACGATCAAGTTGACTTTTCGACAATTGGAGGATCAGACAAAAGTACCTACTACTGGTCTGTAGGATATACTGACTCTAAAGGCTTCACAACTAACGACAAATCTAAAACAATTCAATCGCTTCTGAACTTTTCGACAAGTCTATCTAAAAGCATCGAAGTTGGAGTTAATACCACAATAAGTTACTCTACATACGGCTCGCTATATACAGAAAAAGCAAATGAGAACAACCTTCTTTATGTGTCGCGAGTTTTGACACCTTGCGCACCTCTTTACAAGAAGAACAAGGTTTTAGACCCTACTAATGCTAATCTGTGGAGTTATACAGATGCTCTAGATCAGAATGGAAACCCAATCTACGATTGGTCAAACCCTAACTACAAAGACTACAATCCTGTTGCTCTTCTACAAATGGATCCACAGAAGGGGTTTTACTTCAAGACTTTCATATCACCATGGCTTTCGATTAAACTTGCCAAAGGATTAACCTTTAAAGCAAATGCAGCGGCTAAATTTAACACATCGAAAGAATCTTCATTCCAAAATCCTTACCACGGATCTGGACAGACAGAAAATGGTCTGTCAGAAAAGTCATCTGATCATCTAAGAAAATGGAATACACACGCATCGTTGAGCTACGAGTTTAGCCTTGCTGATGTTCATAACTTCCAAGTTTTTGCAGGTACAGAAAAAGAGCAATATCAGTACGAGACGTACTACGGAACCGCTGCAGGTTATGATCTTGGTGCAGTGTCTACCGAACTTTCAATGGGTCTAAAACCTCGATACACAAAATCTAGTTCTGAAGAAAGAGGCATTCTTTCGTACCTGACATTTGGAAAGTATAACTACAACGGAAAATACTATCTTGATGCTTCATTCAGACGCGATGGTTCTTCCAAATTTGGTGATAATAAAAAGTGGGGTAACTTTTGGTCGGTAGGCTTGTCGTGGGTTCTTAATAAAGAAAACTTCCTTAAGGATGTGGAGTGGGTTAATAACTTAAAGTATAGAATATCGTACGGAGTTACAGGTACCGACAATATCGACTCATACCGCTATGGGAACTACTACTCTATTGGCACAAACTATATGGGTCAAACGGGTATTACACACACGAATCTGCCTAACGAAGACTTAGGATGGGAGCAAAACAACTCGTTCTCTACCGGTGTTGACTTTACATTATTTAATACACTTACAGGAACAGTAGAGGTTTACAACAAAATAACAAATAACCTTCTAATGGACGTTAACGTTCCTTTTACGACTGGTTTTGAAACTATTTTTAAGAATATTGGCAAAATGCAGAATAGAGGTATCGAAATTGAACTTTCTGCAAACCTTCTAAAAAATTACGCTGTTAAATGGAATCCATCTCTTACGTTTGGCAAGAACCAAAATAAGATAAAAGAATTACCACAGGATGAAATTATCAATGGGACAAAGAGATATGTTGTAGGTTCTTCGATGTACGATTTCTACCTAAGAGAGTGGGCTGGTGTTGATCCTGCAACAGGAGCTGCTCAATGGTATAAAACAGACCCAACAACAGGTGCCGAAGTAATAACAACAAATTACAACGACGCAACCCGTGCAATGGTAGGTCGTTCTACTGCCGATGCAACTGTTTCGTTAAACAATGGTTTCACCTATAATGGATTCGATTTCTCATTCCAACTTTACGCATCACTTGGTGGGAAACTTTACGATGGCGAGTATGCCAGCTTAATGCACGACGGAGAACAAGGCGCAAAACAACTTATTACAGATGCCTTAGGTTCTTGGAAAAACCCTGGAGATATTACAAACGTACCAATCTTTATACAGGGTAATACATCTAAAAGCAACGCTGTTTCAACACGATTCTTAGTTGATGGAACGTTCTATAAGTTGAAAAACGTATCATTTGGATGGAATGTGCCAACTAACTGGTTAAAGAAAGCATCCATTAATGCAGCACGCCTATTTGTAACTGGCGATAACCTTTACATCATTTCAGACTTCAAATCGGGAGATCCCGAGAGATTCTTCTCTGGTGTTGCCGACAACATTAGTATTCCAAACACTCGTGTATGGAGATTTGGAGTTTCCGTTAAATTTTAACACCAACTAACAATGAAAAAAATACTATACGCTCTTTTGCTAGCAGGTGTAGCACTTACTAGCTGTAACGAGGATATACTATCGCCAGAGCCAACTTCTAAGATAGATGCTAAGTATGCTCTTTCGAGTACCGAAACTCTCAAGGCATTTAGAAATGGACTATATGGACAAGGGACCTACTATGCAGTAAATGAAACACCGCTTTTATCGGGTAAGATTGCGCTGCTATCCGACATCATGGGTAACGACATGGTGTATGGTTATACTTGGGATCAGACAATGAACTCTGCCTTCTCGTACAAAGTAGGTGTAACTTCGGGTGAGCCACTTGATATTTGGAAGAAAATGTACTTCCTACAAGAGGCCTGCAATACCCTTATCAATACCGAGATTACCAATACGGCAATCGACCCTGTAATGGTAAAAACATATAAAGCAGAAGCATTAGCTCTTCGCGCCTATGTTTATATCGAGGTTGTTAAATTCTTTGGAAAAGCTTACAGTTTAGACAATGGAGCTTCAAAGGCATTCCCTTATGTAGCCACAGTAAACTACACCGATCTTCCAGAGAGAAATACAGTAGCTAAAATTTACGAATTAGCAATTGCCGACCTTACCAGTGCCATTGTAGATCTTCCATCGAAAAAAACAGCAGGTGCTTACTATATGAACAAGAATGCAGCCTACGCAACTCTCGCTCGTATATATGCCGACATGCACAACTATAATGAAGCTCGCAAAAATGCCAAATTAGCCCTTACGGACATCGGATTTATGTCTACTGCCGAGTACAAAAAAGGATTATCTAATGGAGCAACCAACCCCGAGACAATTCTTTCATTTTACACAGACCCTAACCAGTATAACAAGTGGAGGTCTTTTAACTCATACCATGATAGCTATGACGGTATGGGTGATGATTTCGTATGTAATACTTCGCTGGTAGGCCAATTTGCAGATAACGATATCCGCAGAGGATTCTTCCTCGACGAACGTTACTACTATAAATACTACGATGGTAATGTATATAAAGGGAACTCGCGTAGCGTTGATTATTTAATCGGAACAGCAGATAATGGGAGTGGTAGAGGATTATACACATATGGAAAATTCCCTCGCCGCGATGTTGTTATGGGTAGTTCAAGAGGATCTCTTGGAGTAGGCGACTATATTGCTATCCGTGCAACAGAGATGAAGCTACTAGTTGCCGAGTGTGATGCTAGACTTGGAGACAATAATACAGAGGCACAAGATATCCTATTTGATATTCAAAATAGAGCAGTTTCATCTGTTAAAACAACCGAAACAGGAGCAAATCTTTTAGCACTTATTAAAGCAGAAACTCGCAGAGAACTATTTGGTGAGGGTCACTCTATTAGCCTAATCAAGAGATGGGGAGATGGTCTTACCAGAGATGGGTCTCAACCAACACATCTAATTCTAGCACCAGGTGCTCCAGAATTTGTTTGGCCTACCCCTGAAAGGGAAACCACTGTTAATAAGAATTTGCTTAAATAATAGTTGGTTAATTAATTACAAGAGGGGCTGTCTCAATTTTGAGATGGCCTCTTTTTTATGCGTATAGACTCATCATAGGTACTAATATGACTGGTCGATGCTTCGCTAACAAAACACAAACGATTTATTGTTAGTGTTCATAAAAGTGTGTCTGAAGTCAACAATTATTAGTTTGAATGTTTCATTAGCGAGCAATTGCAATAATAATATTGATTGATCGGTAGTTTGCCAGTGTTCCGTATTTTGGCATATTCCCAATTTACTTTTGGGATACCGTCCAAAAAACTGGAATATGACACCAGTTAGATTTTATTAAGAAGTTCTCGGATGAGCAGAAATGCAAGGAGTATTTTAGAGACATTAGAATGAAGGAAGGAGTAACGTGCAAAAAGTATAGTGAAAACAAATACTACTGGCGTTCATTTAAGTGGCAGTTTCAATGTGCTGACTGCGGCTTTAGGACAACCTTAAGAAGCGGAACTGTGATGGAAAATTCTCGTTTGTCTTTTAGCACGTGGTTTCTGATTATGCTTTACATGACGGGAACTAAGAAAGGAATATCGGCATGTGAACTACAGCGTCATCTGGGGCATAAACGGTGTAACACGATTTGGAACATCATGCACAGTGTTTCGTCCTAAAAAAGGTTGTCAGTTTATACAACACAAAATGCCATTGGGGCATTCTGCTTATTTTAAATTCTACGCTGGGCATCGCCACCCAACTTTTTTTCCTTCGGAGGGTTTACGCCTGCATTTTAGGGTGGCACGTTAGCCCGTCAAGGGTGGTGAGGCACGAAGCACTTGTATACCCTTGACGGGCTAAGCATGCCACCCTACCTTTGCAGGTTTAAAACCTACGTCGGATCTCCCGTGTTATGCTAAAGCTGCTGCAAAAGTAGCCTCTTTTTTGCTACGTCTCAACCATCTCCTTTTTCTTGTGCTTGTAGTCGCTTTTCCAAAGTCGTTTCAGCAAGCTTACTTCCTGATGGGCTTTTCCGGAGTTAACTTGTCGATGCTTAAATGGGGCCGCATGGTATTGTAAACCTTTACAATACGGTTCACCACTTTTTTGCCTCGGTAACGGTTGGTATCGACATCGTATAGAGCCATTCCGTCTTTAGGATGCCATTTACGCGCTCTGCAATGGCATTCTCGTATGGGTCGCCATTTTCGGTCATGCTGATGGCTATGCCGCTCTTTATTAGCCGCTTTACATAATTCTTACAGCAGTGCTGTGCACCCCTGTCCGAGTGATGAATGATCTCCTTTACGTCTGCGGGTAACTGAACTATGGTCATATTTAGAGCTGTTAGCCCGTGGCGAGCCTCCATGCTGTCGGCGAGTTTCCAACCCACAATTTTATGTGAGTAGGCATCGGTAATGAGAAACAGCTAGGCAGAACCCTCACCTGTTCGGATTTAGGTGATGTAGCTCACCCAGAGATGGTGCGGACGCGCTACCGTCAGCTCCTTAATGAGGTTAGGGTACTTGTGCATCCAGTGGTTAGAGTTGGTTGTCCTAGTATGGCTCTTGAGCCGACGTACCAGCAAGCCTTCCCGACGCAGCAGGTCAAAAAAGGTATCTCGACCAACCTGCAGGTTGGCATTTAACTGCTGGTTGATCATATCGAGCATTTTACGACATCCAATTCGCGGCATATCCGAACGAATTTTGGCTACCATCACCAGCTGCAACTCCTCATGAACCATCTCTTTAAATACCTGTCTCTGTCGTTTGTTGAAGGCCTGTCGCGTATAACCAAACAGCTCGCAGAGCCCGCCAATACTGGCAGAAGACTCCACGTCGGCCAGCTCATTTACTGTTTGTTGGCTCCAGATTTTTTTCTTACCGAAATCTTTAGCTCCCGTTCGGCAATGTCAATCAGCTTATCTAGCGCCCTACCGCGCAGCGCCTCATGCTCAAGCGCGCCACTTCGGTCTTTAGCTTACTTACCTCTTGGGATTCCTCTTCCATTGATGGTTTCGAAAATCCGTTACTTTTACTCATGGAAACTTCGTTTGAAATCTCAAATTTACGCATCCACTTTAATATTTTGCTCTTCCCTTTAATCCCATACTTAATCCTAAGCTGATCTTTGGGCGTGCCGTACATTAAATGCTCCTGAACGACCTTTCGTTTAAACTCGTCCGAGTAGAAGCTGATATCGCTCGTTTTCGTCCTAATACAAGTTGACATGTTCTCGATTTTTATGACAACTAAATGTTAGAACAAGTCAATTCTACATTTGGCGCTTGGTGGTTGGTGTGCACCGCGCACCTTTTACCAAAGTCGATTATGAGGACTCCCTCGTCTTTCCTCACTAGTATTTGGGGGTCGATCACTACACCTTACAAGTTGTCTGAATTAGGCGATGCCATTTTGAGTCGCAGGAGATGACGCTTCGAGATGTTGATAGCGTCGCCAACCCCCGGAAGTTTTGCCTGTTAGGTTGTTGGGCAGTTGGGCAGCATTCATTGCACATACCTCCCTTTATGGCTACCTCCTCGCCCATGATGACATTAGTAGCTTCAATAAGAAAAGTAAAATGGATAAAGTGGCTCTTAATTATCATGTTTTTCATTGAGTATGATAACACTCTGTGTGATATTTAACATTTGTAAGTTAGTTTTGCTGTTAAAATAGTGAAATACTTTGTCT
>CAXYUU010000126.1:0-8650 GCA_964292015.1 uncultured Acetobacteroides sp. | reverse complement strand
ACGGGATCTAATGAATTGCCCGAAGGGCCTTTTTTAGAATCTATTGGATTCCTCTAAAGATTCCGGGACAAGCCCGGAACCGAGCAACGCGAGCTCGACTAAGTCGATGACAGTGCTGATTGAACTTCGCGCTTTACTTAATGACATTAGGAGGTAGGGGGGGCAACATGTTGCTAGATACTCTTCATCAATATGCTCTGAGTATTGATGTTTTTTAATGGATATTTTACCGGATGTGATTCTGGGAATATGTAGTGTTGTACTATCAGTATAAAAAAGAAGAGCCGCAAATAATGCGGCTCTCTGCTTATTCTAGTGAGGTCTAAACCCGTTTCCGAGTATTTCGCCTGCACCGCTCACGTTCATGAAGGCGTTAGGGTCAATCTTACGCACTTCCTGCTTGAGTATTTCTACCTCGCGGCGGTTGAGCACCACGTAAATCATCTTACGATCTTGTCCTTGGTAAAGCCCCTTCACATCGATGCAGGTACCCCCACGATCGAGATCTTCGAGAATTACCTTACGAATCTTTTCGTACTCTTCCGAGATAATCATCACCGTTTTGTTGTAGCCCTCTTCGGTTACAATCATGTCGATGATCTTGCTCTGGATGAAGATTAGGATCCAAGCGTAGCAGGGGAGCTTCCAATCGCCAAAGGCTGGGATGGTGATCAGGGTGATTAACGAGTCGACAATTAGCACCAGCTTGCCCAACGAGAGGTGGGTGTACTTGTGCAGGAACATCGAAATGATATCGCTACCACCCGAGGTGGCTCTCGACTTAAAGATGATACCCATCGCAATACCATACAGCACACCGGCAAATATGGAGGCAAGGAGTGGATCATCGATAAGAGGCTGTCCGGAGGTCCATAGGACGGTTTCGAAAAGCCAGGTAAATCCGAGTCCGGCAACTGTGGCCAGCGCAGTTTTAAACCCGAAGATTGGACCTAGGATTAGGGTTCCAATAATTAGCAACGGGATGTCGAGAAAGGATACCGCGGTGCTGATGTTCCATCCAAATAGGTGGTGGAGCACAATTCCAATCCCGTAGGTTCCTCCTGGGGCAATTTTAAAGGGCGCTACCAGCATCACGATAGCCATCGTGAAGATGAAGCTGCCAAGAATGATGTAGCCAACCGATTTCCACCACTCGGGCGAAAACATCTTTTCTTGTTGAATAGTCGACATTGTAGTAGAGTTGGTTACGGTTTATAGTTCGGTGCAAAGGTAATCGAGGTAAATTGTAAGTCAATAGTGGGATTTGGCTTCAGGATATGTTTAATGACATGAATAAAGAATGAGAAGTGTGGCCATTGCCGTGCAACTATTGGTTTTTTTGATTATGGCGGTTCGGTAGCATGAGTGGCGGTGCGCGCTAGTACGTGGGCGTGTCGATACGCAGCAAAACACCGTCTGGCGTTCGACGAACCAGGCGGTGTTTTGGGGTATGGATACCGTATGCTGCGGGGGTAAGCTTACCCCAAAGTCGCATGCGCTTCCAGTTTCGATGCTGGAAGCTGCTGCATTTGGGGGTAAGGTTAAGCAGGGCGCCTTGGCGCTAGCCTACCACGAAATGCCAATGTTTGGCTTACGTCTTTTGATGGACTGGTTGCGCACCTTGAGAATCAGATCTTGCGCAAGGTGTCGCTTTACGGCAACAAAGGCAACCTTATCGAGGATGTCTATTCGTCCAATGTCGGACTTTTCGATTTCGCCTTGCTGAATAAAGAAGCCAACCACATCTACCTTGCTGAGCTTATCCTTTTTGCCCGATCCGATGTATATGGTGGTCCATTCGGGTGCGGTGGGCAGCTCGGCCTCGCCGGTGAGGTGTATTTGCTCGATATCTTCGCTTACGTAGCTGGGCAGATCTACGTCTTCGGCCAGCAGAAGTATGGCGCAGCCGTTGGCCTTCATGCGGGCGGTTCGGCCGTTGCGGTGGATAAAGGCATCTTCCGAATCGGGTAAATGGTAGTGTACCACGTACTCAATTTCGGGGATGTCGAGGCCACGCGCGGCCAGATCGGTTGCTACCAGCACCTTGATGCTGCCGTTTCGAAACTTGATGAGCGAGCGTTCGCGCTCGGGCTGCTCCAGTCCGCCATGGAAAACGTCGGAGATAACCCCCTGCTCCATTAGCAGCGTGCAGAGCCTGTCGGCCGCCTCGCGGTGGTTGACAAACACGAGCATGGTGGTGTCGCCCATCTGGCAAATTAGGTTGAAGAGCGCTTCGAACTTATCGTGATGTTCCGATCGTACCAGCTTAATGGCAAGCCTTTCGGTCGCCGTTTCCTGGTTAAGGTACGACAGCCGTTTGGGGTTGGTCAGGTTTACGAATCGGGGTATTTCGATGGCTTCGGTAGCCGAGGTGAGTACGGTTTTTTTAAGCTCGCCGATGTCCTCGAGTATCTGGTGCATCTCCTCGTCGAAGCCCAGCTCGAGGCTTTTGTCAAACTCGTCGAGTACCAGAAAGTCGATGAGGAAGGGCGATACGGTTCCGCGTCTAAAGTGGTCGGCAATGCGGCCTGGAGTACCTATAATAAGGGCTGGTGCCTCCTTTAGGCTATTCTCCTCGGTCCAAAATGGGTGTCCGCCGTAGCAGCACACCACCTTAAATCCGGTTTTAAGATGGCGAAAAACCTGCTCTATCTGAAGGGCCAGCTCGCGTGTTGGGGTTACGATTAGCGCCTGAACAAAACCTGCATTTGGACGGATGTGGTGTACGATGGGGATGAGGAAGGCAAGGGTTTTTCCCGAACCCGTTGGCGAGAGTAGAACTACCTCGAAGTTGGTTTCAATTGCCTCTATTACCTCGTTTTGCATGGGGTTGAGGTGTGCTATTCCCATATTAGCTAGCCCCTGCGATACTATTAACTTGCGGTTTTCCATGGTGCAAAGGTAGCTATAATAGTGAATAGTGAATAGGGAGAAGTGAGAAGTGAGAAGTGAGAAGCGAACAGGGAATAGTGAGAAGTGAATAGGAAGAGGGAGTAGAGAGTAGAGAGTAGAGAGTAGAGAGTAGCGTGCGTAAGCCCTACTCCCTACTCCCTGTTCCCTACTTCATTGCCTTAACCTGATTGTACCTAGCGGTAACCTTGTCTACCAGGGCGTCGTCGGCATTGTTGTACGAGTAGGAGGTAAGCCACAACCCCTGCTTGATGCTTCGCTTTTTGTTGCTGGTTTTGGCAATGTACTGGTTGAAGCTCACGTTGGTCGACGAGGCAAACATGTTGCCGGCCGAGGTGTAGATAAAGGTGTAGAATTGGTTGTTGCCCAGGTCGAGGTAGACGTACATGCGGTGCTCGCTGTTGGGCATTAGCTCGATGAATCCTTTCACCTTACGGTTTACCTGCTTGCTGCCAATATTGGCAACTCCAATTTCTCCGGTGGAGATGTAGGAGCGCGACTTCTTATTCCAGCGAAGCTGGATATCGGTAACGGTGAGCGTGTGGAGGTATTCGGGCGGTATTTTTTCGAGGATTGGCGTTTTGGCGTAGCTGGCAAGTAGCGCTGCCGACTGCTTATTGCCCAGCAGCTCGCGAAGCGCCGCTGTTACGCTGGGCTTGGTGTAGTCGATGGTGTTTGTCGAGCTGGTTTGCACGTCGGCTGCCAGCAGGTTCATCGCATCGGTATGGAACAGGAAATCGAAGGTGAGCATGCCGTTAAAGACCAAATCCTTGGTTGCAATGTTGTTGATGGCCTTACCTGCGGAGGTAAGCTTGGCCACGCCTAGGTCGGCGCCCAGCTTAAGCTTGCCCTCGTTTATCAGCAGGTCGAAATCGGAGTAGAGGCTAACCATATCGCCTGCGGTGTCGGGCTTGCGGATCTTGTCGATGGCGCTAAGCTGGTAGTAGCTGCCGTTGTCGTTGTAGTATAGGTAGCCTTGAGGTTGAATAAAGGCGGAGTCTTCGGCGTACTTCCGTCCGGTAAAGAAGGTGGGGTACACGCTTATCGAGTCTCGTCGGAGGTAGGTTCCGGCATACACCTTCACCTTATCCACCGTTTGGTAGGGTAGGTTGATGGGGATCATCACCGAGTCGGGGGCAATTTCGGCGGTAAACCGTATCCAGTTTTTGGCTAGCGATTCGTACTTGTGGGTAAAGCGTGCTCCACCATCGAAGGTGAGGTGCTTGAGATCCGAAAATGCCGTCACCTTTCCCTTAAACTTAAAGTAGGGGCTAAGGAAGAAGCTATCCTCGTCCATAATGGAGGCGAAGGCGGTGGTCTTGTACGATCGGTCGACGGTGATGGTGCTAAAGGTGATGGTGTCTATCTTGCCGTACTTATCGATGTAGCTGTAGTGCCCCTGCCCGTTAAACCCGTTTCGTCCGCCTACGCTAATGTCCACATCGTAAAAGTGGTGACTTTTACTTTGCCTATTGGCGTACAGGTCGGCATGGTATAGCTTGTCCATTCCGGCATTGGAACGTAGGGTAACCGTATCGCGCTTGGGGTTAAGTATCAGGGCGGCATCGGCAATAAGCATATGCTGAACCTTGCCTGCCGTAAGGGTTTTGCTGTTCATGCTGTACAGCGCCACGGGCGTGGCAAAGCATAGCGAGTCCTGATCTCTTTTGGTCGAAACAAACACGCTTCCCTTTGGTACCTTACCTTCGTAGGCCAGCGCGTAGCTGCTTACGATGCTTTGCGGCATGGTAAGGTTGTCGGATGCGGCAATGGTAAGCTGCTGGTTGCCCATATTCCATCCAATGCGGTTGGAGTACGAGAGGTAGGCCAGGTCGGGGTAGAACGATTTAAAGACGCCATCCTTTTTGTCGAACTTGCCGGTGTAGCTTTTTAGGTCGATATGCGTGGTGAGCGAGTCGGAAACAAACAGCTTGCTCTCGCGCGTGCCATCGTAAATCGACACGTTCGACGGATCGCCGGTAAAGGTATAGGCGGCCATGTCGAACCTCGGCGATGCTATGGTGGCGGAGTTCACATCGAGGATTCCGGCACCTGTAAGGCCTGCGGGTTTTAGAACCATATTGCCGTTTAGCTTCACCTGGTTGTCGTACAGGTTAAACGGAGTTTCATCCTTAAAGAAGTCCATCTTATCGCGGTATGGCTGCCACTTCATGATGCGCTGGCCGGCGTTTCCGTTGGGGAATTCCACTCCGGCCAGCTGCCGGTCTATGGTCATCGATTTGAGGTACGACCCGCAGCTATCGGGGAAGAGGAAGAACAGCTCGGAGTTGGACATGGAGGTGAGGTACTTTATCGACCCCTTGCCCTTAAGCCCCTCGTTGCTGAGCTTGATGGTGTTGTAGAATTGCCCCTTGTTTTGGTAGATGGCCACCCCGGTACTGTCGAGCTTTCGGGTAAAGCCGAGCGACTGGTCGGGTTGAACCAGCAGCGTCTCCTCGAATGGTGCAAAGATACCTGCCGATGTAAGCTCGCCCTTAAAGTTTAAGCTCGACTTTTCGAACGAGTTTAGGCTATCGAGCTCGTAGGGGTAAACCTTAAAGTAGAAGTTGCTGCGCTTGTAGATACCCCCAAATATCGAGGGGGCGTCGTAGTAGATGTACGAGTCCTTGCGGCTCTTAAATTTGGGGTATCCAGGACGGCGTTTGAGCCCCGACTTGTTGTTTGGCTCATCTATCTGCAGGGTTCCCTGTATGTTTTCGATTGTTGACGATAGCGAGCTGAGCACCCGATTACCGGCATTGTCCATCTTTTGCGACCGGTAGTCGAGGTTCATCGAAACCACCTTGTCGAAGTTGATGCTAAACGAATCGTAGTCGAACTTAAAGCCATCGCCTTTAAAGGAAACCAGGCCTGCCCGTACCTCGCCGTTAAACTCCATATCCCGATTCTTTTTTAGGACGATGGAGTTGTTTTTGGGGTACACCTTCACGTTTTGGGTGTCGGAGAGGTTAATTTGGGGAATGCCGAAGATGGTAAGGTTAAAGGTTCCCAGGTCTAGCACGGCGTGATTGCCATTACGAACATCTTGCGAGTTAAACAGGATGGCATCGTAGTCCTGCGCCCCGTTGCGCGCCTTGATGGCTTCGTGTAGCTTGGGTGTGGTCGAAAATACCCTGCTCTCCGAATCGTACACGATGTATCCCAAAAAGCCCATCTCCTTGAGGAGGATCTCCGATTCGGAGTTGCTGCGCCTAACAAACCGGCTAAAGCCATCGCAGGTAAGCGGCCCCTTCTTCTTTTGCGCCCTCTCGTACCGGCGGATAAGGGTAATGGGGTGCTGGTCGTCGCGGCGCATCAGGCCGTCGTACATATCCTGGTTAAAGAAGTTTACCGACTCGAAGATGGCCTCGCTGCCCGAGCTGCCCTGCGGCGTGTTAAAAATTAGGTCGTCCCGCTTCATATTCCAGAACAGCTGCTCGGAGTAGATCCCAATTTGATGGTACGAATCGAGGTAGGGTGCTTTGGTGAGCATATTCTGAAAGTCGGTTGCCAGGCTGAGCTGCCGCTTGGTGTTGTCGAAATCGACCTGCTTGTTGTTGTGTACGATGGAATCCTTGAGCAGCCGGATGGTTATCGACGCCCCGTTGGTGCTAAACCCATCGTTGCGGATAATAAAGGTTGGGCTTAGCGCCGTAATAAATGGCCTCCGGGTTTTTATGAAGGTAATCCTTGCCGGTTCCTGCTTCGATCCGTAGCCCAGCAGCAGGTGGCCCTTAATGGATATGCCACCCTTGTAGTCGACCGAGTCGAACAGGTTGGTTATGCTGATGTTCTTGTTGTAGCTAAAGAAGTGGGGGTAGTAAACCAGCTCCTTGCGGCTAACGCTATTGGGCGACAGGATGAGGTTACCCAGCAGCGGATCCTTTAGCAAATCGGTAAAGTGGAAGCTCACCGAGTCGAAGTTTTGCTTCGACTTCAGAAAGTTAAGCTGGTACCTCTTGAGGGAGGCAAACACCTTGGCGGTGTCGAACCCGGCCTTTTTCCAAAACACCTGCCCCCCGCTGCCGATATACCGGCAGGTAAAGGGGAGGATGGTTCCCGAAGTTCCCTCGATGCTCACCGTGTCGAGCTCCGAAATGTACGACAGGCGGCTGTTGGCCACCTTAATGTAGAGCGTTGTGTCGAACTTGTAGGTGATCACCCGATCGGAGAGGCACCATCGTATGTAGCTGGTGGCAAAAAAGGCCTTTTTTTTGGTAATACCTACGGGGCTGTCGAATATCGACAGGATGATATCCTTGGGAAATCCTTTGCGGGCCAGCAGCGTGTTTACCCCCTTGTTCCAGGCCTCGAACCCCTTAACCGACGAGGTGGAGTCGAAGAACACCATCATGCTCTCGAGGTAGGTAATAAGGTAGGGCGATGCAGATAGGTTGCGGCTTTCGAATTGGGCCGTTGTAGACATGATGGCCCTTCGCTGGTCGGTGTTTAGCGTGGGCGATTGCCAAAAATCGGCAAACGTGGCCAAAAACTTGGTGTTCTCCTCACTTTTAAAGTTGGCCAACCTGTTGGCTACCTCTAGGTGAAAGGATTTAAACTCGTCGGGGAGAACCGCCTTTTCGGTTTTGCTGGAGTACGAAAGTGCCACAAGGAGAACGAGCATCCCTGCAATGGCGTACGTGGCTATCTGCTTGCTGTTGATCTTCAAAATTTAAGCTACTTGTAGTCGTTTTGCTGCTACCCCTTGGGAGGTTTCTGATGCTAAGGTAACCTTACGTCCTCTTTTGTGTTTGCTAGGCAAAATTATCAATAAGAATGGTTATTCGATTACGATACCGAAAAAATGAGGTTTCGCCAGGTACAGGCGATGGCTTGGCGGTTAACAATTTGCGAAAGGGACTTGAAATTTAAATTAAACTGTTTTAACTTGTGGCTTGTATGATTTTAAACAGCTAAAATTTTTACTATGAAGAAGTTTTTATTGGTCATTGCAATCGTTCTGGTTGCTGCAGTTGTAGGAAATGCACAGGACACGAAGTGGAACATTGGTGTAGGTGGTGGTTTGGCCATGCCTATGGGCGATGCTGCCGACTTAACAAAGACAGGATTTGATGCCTTTGTAAACGGAACCTACAACTTTACGCCCGCTTTTGCGGCAGGTGTTGAGTACAGCTACCCCCCTTTATCAAAAGATGTAATGCCTTATGCGCTTAATGTAAATGCATTCCTAATAAAGGGTATTTACACGTTAGCCGAAGGCGATTTCAAACCGTACATTTCGCTTGCAACGGGCATGTACAGCTCGAAGGCCGATGTGAGTGGTGCAACATCTTCCGATAAGTTTGGCGTTGCTGCCGAAGTGGGGGCAAAGTATATGAACTTTAATCTTGGCGTTGCCTACAACTATGCCGGTAAGGAAAATGATTCTTCGCTAACCTACCTTCATATCAACGTAGGCTACACCTTTACCTTCTAACTTTTGCCCGAATATAGTATAAGGCTGCCCCGAAAGGGGCGGCCTTTTTCATACCCATTGGGTTTGAAATTCGGGGGGAGAATCTACGAGGTGTTCAATAAAGTTATGACGTGTTAGTTTTTTTTAAACACAGGGATATCGCGAAAAGGACATTTTACTATATTGCCATCACGTTCTTTTCAAACAGGCTGGACGTTAGGTGGTAGGCCCCGCCGGTAGTCCCTGTAGGTGGTTCATCCCGTCGGTTGGTCAATCCGCAGTTGCCGATGAGCTTTTCACGGGTCGGTTGGTCGATCCGCAGTT
>CAXYUU010000125.1:0-8660 GCA_964292015.1 uncultured Acetobacteroides sp. | reverse complement strand
CTTTTCGTACGAGGAGTACGAGCAAAAAGTAGCAAACCGCCTAGCGGAATTTGGCATAGAAGTAAAGTCGATTCACCGATTCGACAACTATGTGGAGGCAGTAGAAAAAGCGGAAGCTATTATGGTCGGTGGCGGTAATACCTTCAGACTTCTTCAGTGCATTCAGTCTAACAAATTAGTTGATGTAATACGCCGTAAGGTAACTGAAGGTATGCCATATATCGGATGGAGTGCAGGATCGAATTTGGCTTGCCCAACTATACGTACTACCAACGATATGCCGGTAATTGAACCAGAATCGTTCAACGCATTTAACCTAGTGCCCTTCCAAATTAACCCACACTACCTCGATGCACACCCCGATGGACATGCTGGCGAAACTCGCGAGCAACGTATCGAAGAGTATACGGCGTTGAACCAAGATATCACCGTACTAGGACTTAGAGAAGGATGTATGATTCGTGTAGAGAAAAATGACTACAAGCTAATTGGACCACGACCAATTAGAGTTTTCAAATATGGTAAAGAACCTATTGAAATAACCGACATTAATTCATTGAAATTCTAGACTTAGAATATCTAGTAAAATATTGGCGTTAAGCTTGCCGAAATACAGTATTGCTGATTAACCGCAATCGTTTCGACAAGTTTAGCGCCATTTCTTATTTGAACGGAATCTAATTCCTACAAGCCTACTTCAACTTCGTAACCGGTGAACGTTCGTAAGTTTATCACCTTGCCCTCTTTAAAAATTAAATACTGCCCCCTCATTCCCTCTAGTATTCCTGAAACAACTGGTGTTTTATCAAAGTTAAGCGAAGTAACTTTTAACGGATAGGCTTCTACTGGATAGTAAAGACTTTGTACCTCCATATCGCTTACGAAATACTGACCAAGATCTCCATCCAGTACACTAATTGCCCTTTCACGCTCTTCTAGGAGGTCAAAGGCTGGTTCGTTATTGGTAAGCATTGCCCTCCAGTTAGTTTTATCGCTAAAATATTTCATCAGCGCCACTTCTATGGCTCCTGCTAGGTAACGATTAGGCGTTTTTGCAATGATTAGCGCCTGGCTTGCTCCCTGATCGATCCACCGTGTGGGAATTTGCGTGTGACGGGTTACTCCTACCTTTAATCCACCCGAGCGAGCGAGGTATACATAATGCTCAATAAGGCAATGTTCGGTAGCATACTCCATATCGCGAGCAACTCCTAAATGTGCCTGGCAAAGATGAGGTTTCAGCAGGCACTCCTCTGTTTGGGGTGAGCTAATAAAGCAGCGGTAGCAGTAGCCTTGAGCAAACGACTTTTTAGTAACCTTCCCGCAGCTTACACATTTAATAGTACCGGTGAAGCTAAGCGTAACATTTCTACCCACCATACCATTCATACCTATCAACCCATCATGGGTTTGTAGATGATATTCTACGCGACCCTCCTCGTTGGCAGAAGCGCTCATCTTTCTAAGTTCAGCAATCGGCATTTGACTTGATTTTACGTAAAGTTATAAAAAAGAAAGGGAAACCTTTATATTACACTCTGAAACGACTTTTTAAACGCCACATATTCAACCAACTAAAAATTACTTTACAAATATTTCAAAAAAATATACTACCATGTGTAACCAAGTACAGGGTTTAAGCGTTATACTTGCAAAACACAATAAAGTGCATTAAACAGTATTAGGTATGAAAACAACATTGTCAGTTAATATCGGAGGCATGAGCTTTGTAATAGACGACGACGCATACACACGCCTAAATGTCTATATCGAAGCCCTTAAGCGCAAATACTCCTCGCAAGCCGGTGGCGACGAGATCATCTCCGATATCGAATCCAGAATAGCCGAGCTATTCGCTCAAGAAATAAAATCGGCACAGCAGGTAGTTAACCTCCGAATGGTAAAACAGGTGATTGCCACCCTCGGCGACGAGGAGGATCTGGAAGCAGGAACCACCTACCAATCGGCTAATACAAACGATCAAAAAAGAAATGCTATGGCTTACAAGAAATTTTATCGCGATCCAAACGGAATGGTTATAGGTGGTGTTTGTACAGGTTTGAGCCACTACTTCAACCTTGACCCTGTTCTTTTCCGCATTATCTTCATTGCCCTACTATTTGGTGGAGTAACCATCATCCTTTACCCCTTAATCTGGATTATCACCCCGATGGCGGTTACCCCTGCGCAGCGACTAGAGATGCGTGGTGAGCCCATCACCCCAGAAAACTTAGACAGAGAGTATCAACAAATGAATAATAGGAGATAGCCATGAATATCGATAACAACAAAGCGCAAATGCGTAAGGGCATACTCGAGTACTGTATTTTGATGATACTCGAAAAGGAAGACGCCTACGCATCGACCATCATCAGCGATTTAAAGAACGCCGAGATGATTGTGGTAGAGGGGACACTATACCCACTGCTTACCCGACAAAAAAATCAGGGATTGCTAACCTACCGCTGGGAGGAATCGCCACAGGGACCACCCCGCAAGTACTACTCGCTAACCCAGATGGGTAAGGACTATCTTAAAGAGCTCCACCAGTCGTGGGATGAGCTTGTTGAACAAATAAAATCTATCAGAAATAAATAATCTACTTCGATGAACACAACACATAAAGTTAGCATAGGCGGTATGGCCTTTATAGTTGACGAAAATGCCTACGGCGAACTCAAATCGTATACCGACAGGCTACATACCCAGTTCAGCCACCGCGCCGAAGGGCAAGAAATTGTTGCCGATATCGAGTCGCGCATTGCCGAACTGCTAAATAGCAAGCTGCTATCGCCCGAGCAGGTGGTATCGCTTGCCGATGTTAAGGATGTTATTTCGACAATTGGCGATCCTTCGGAACTTGACGAGGGTGCCGAGAAAGTTGGTGAACAACCCAGCTACAGCCCAAGTAGCAGCCACACCTCGCGCAGGCTTTACCGTTCGGCCGATAGCAAGGTTATCGCCGGTGTGTGCGGCGGATTGGGAGCCTACTTTAACGTAGATCCAGTTCTGTTTAGAATCGCATTTGTAGGCCTTACCATAATCGGATCGCCTATTGCCATTGGCTGGTTCTTCCCAATAGTCTACATCATCCTTTGGATTTCGGCACCAATGGCAATTACCGTTGGTCAAAAGCTCGAGATGGAGGGTAAAAAGGTAAACATGTCGACCATCGAGCAGCGAATTCGCGAAGAGGCCAGCAACATGTCGCCACACATCAGAACTGCTGGCGAAAGCTTTTTACGGGTTGTAGGCGTCTTCATTAAAGTTGTGGGGTTATTCTTTGCCTCGATATTTGTTGTTGTTGGATTGGCATTGAGCACCGCACTACTAGTATCCTTCTTTGGAGTTGACCCATCGATCATGAGCAACTTCGTATCGATTAACAACGATACCGACTTTGCCTTGTTCAACGTGGTGTACAGCTTCTTCCCTCACCTATTCTGGTTTAAGGTATCGCTCTTCGCGCTGACAATCATCCCAACGATCCTAATGATTATCCTGATGATTAAGCTGCTATTTAAGTCGCGCTTCCACACCCGATATGTGGTTATTCCGCTTACCGCTATTTGGGTTATTGCGCTATTTGTATCGCTGTTTACCGGAGTAGTATCGCTTAAGAACTCGTTTGGAGGAAATAGCCAGGTTAACGACACCGTTTACGCCCAAGCACCAATCGATACGTTAACCATTGCCTACAATGGAGAGGTGCAGCTGAATCCGAACGATATGCTTATTACCCTACGCAGCTGCAATAGCAATGACTGCGACGATATCAACGTAACCGTTAACGGCAAAGACATCGTAAACTTCGACAAGCATGGACACGATTGGAAGCATCACGAAGGATTCTCCATTGTATCGACCAACAATACCCAAAACGCCAAGCTCGACGCAAATAGCATCGTGTACGTTAGGCCAATGGTAAGCGTGGAGTACGACGAGAATATCGACAAGCCACAGGTACTGGTTAAGAAGTGGGCCACCGGCAGCAACAATTCGCAGGCCATGCAAACCGCCGAGGAGATTAAGTTTACCGCCATATTTAAGGGCGACTCGCTCCTTATCACCCCAGCCACTCCGCTTAAGCTTAGCGACCGAATTCTAAAATGGGTCGACATTACCGTACTCATTCCTAAAGGGAAAGCCTACAAGGTGGGTAAAGATATGCACACTTCTCTAAATAATCACGACTCGAAAAGGGTTAACGGAGTGTACGTTTACGACGAATCGAACAGCAGCACGTTTGACGAAAACGACGTGGTAGACGTGGATACCGTAGTGGTAAAAGCCACCGACAAAATTTAGAAAGTACGCAAATTTTACGCTGCACCTATTGCAGATTTCGAATTTGTGCTTATCTTTGCACCGCAATTGCGACAAATACTGTTGAATTGTTTTATTGACCTATGGTGTAATGGCAGCACTACTGATTTTGGTTCAGTCAGTCCAGGTTCGAATCCTAGTAGGTCAACGAGAGGCTCAAGTCAAAACTTGAGCCTTTTTTGTTTTCGTACCTTTCGCTACTTTTACGGCCACCAACACGCCGTTCGATATGATGTACAACTTCGTTACCTCCGACTCCGACATTCGCGAGCAAATAGCCATCAACTACCGCTTTTACGCCGTAAAGGCCTTTACGTTTGCCCTCATTACCGACAAGGGTGACATTATTGAGCGCGAGGTGAAGAATACCTTCATCACCAACCCGCTATTCAAGAAGGGCAACTTCCCATTAAAGACAGCACTTGCCGAAATGGTAGATACGAATATCAACCCGGCAGAAAAGGTGCTTGCTAGAGATTTAGGCGTAAAGATTGTAAAGCTGGTGGTGGAACCCTTTGGCCGCCGATCGCTATCGGACGATGATAGGCTGTACAACTACGATCCACTCGAGTAATCGGAACACTGATTTTACAGATTAAACAGATTTACACCGATTCTGAGATTGCCATTTGAGATGCGCACAGAGCTGATTAAGTACAGATTTACGCAGCTTACATCTTGAATCTAAAATCTAACGTCTAGTATCTCACGTCTAGCATCTCATCTCTCAAAAATATGTCCTCGACCATACCCCACCGCCCCTTTTGGCAAAGTATACGAAAAGTAAAGTTCGATCGGTTTGTGCTGGCCATCCTGGCGATGATCCTCCTCGGACGGTTCCTCCCGCAGGCGGGCGTGTACCGCGGGACCATCGACCTGCACCTGCTTTCGGATATTGGCGTGTCGCTCATCTTCCTATTCTACGGCATTAAGCTTAACCCCAGCAAGCTGCGCAGCGACTTGGGCAACTGGCACCTGCACGTGGTGGTGCAGCTGGCTACGTTTGTGGCCTTCCCGTCGATTGTGCTGGTGGCGATGCACTTCTTTTCCACACCAGCCACTCACCTGCTGTGGCTAGGCGTTTTCTTTATGGCTGCGCTCCCCTCAACGGTGTCGTCGTCGGTGGTGATGGTGTCGATTGCCAAGGGCAACATTCCGTCGGCCATCTTTAACGCCAGCATTTCGGCGCTTGTAGGGGTGTTTATTACGCCCGTATGGGTGGGGCTGATCGTTTCGTCGGCTAGCGGGCAGATGGGCGATTTATCGGGCGTTATTATCAAACTGGTGGTACAGGTGCTGGTGCCGGTTGCCGTGGGGATGCTGCTCAACCGCCATCTGGGTGCCTGGGCGGGTAGGCACAACCGGGGGTTGAAGCTGTTCGACCAGTCGATTATCCTGTCGATCGTGTACATGTCGTTTAGCGAATCGTTTAGCCGTAACCTGTTTGCCCAGCTGTCGGGCATCAACCTGCTGATGCTGGGCGTAGGCATGGTGACGCTATTCTACGTGGTGTACGGGCTGATACACCTGACCTCGAAAACGCTGGGGTTTAACCGCGAGGATCGGATCACCGCGCTGTTCTGCGGCTCCAAAAAGTCGCTGGTGCACGGCACGGTAATGTCGAGCATCTTGTTTTCGGGCATGGGCAGCTTGGGCATCATCCTGCTGCCGATTATGGTGTACCACGCCATGCAGCTGGTGTTGGTGAGCTTTATCGCGCAGCGGATGGGGGAAGAGAAAGAAGTTAGACGAAGTTAAAAGAAGTTATTTCAGAAGTTATAAGAAGGAAATACAGGAGTTTAGCGTTTAAAAATGTTGATTAAACGCTAAGTGTTTGCAGCTGGATGTAAGTATTTTTTATCAATAATCGACACTCTCCAACCACCCCACCCTACGGGCACCCATCCTTGAAAAGCAATGTCATTAAATTAAGGAAAAAACTTTCCTCGGAGTGTCATCCCGTGCTTGTCACGGGATCTAATGAATTGCCCGAAGGGCCTTTTTTAGAATCTATTGGATTCATATTTAGATTGACTACGTCGAACTAAAGTTTCCGGGACAAGCCCGGAATGACAGCGCTGATTATGCTTTGTGACTTACTCTCTAAGTTGGGTTTTCAAAAGTTGTACATTTTTGGCACTTTTAACCTACCTACCCAGCAGCGGCGTAACAACGTGAAAAAAGAAACGTCTGATGGTTATGCGAATTTTACGAGAAAAGCTACATATCAAACTATAACCGCTATGCTAAAACGACTTACTACCGCAGCCATGCTGCTGATTACGGTTCTCGCCGCACAGGGGCAGACGCCCACCTCGGGTAGCGAGCTCATCCGCCAGATGTACGAGCGCAACCACGCCAAGTTCTACACCACGCTGGCCTTCTCGCAGGAGGTGCTCAGCTACCGAAACGACTCGTTGATATCCACCGACGTGTGGCACGAGGCGTACCTCTCGCCCAGCAACCTCATCCTTAAGTTTACCAGCTGGGAAAGCGGCAAGGGGGTCGTCTTTGCCAGCGACAGCCTCTACTCGTTCGACAAGGGCGTGCTGAGCAGCACCCGATACCGCGTACACGACCTACTGGTGCTGGGCTTCGATGTCAACAACATCGCCCCACAGGTGGCCGTGCCGCGCATCGAAAAGATGGGCTACAACCTCAACCGCATCGAGCCATCGACCTGTATGGGCCGTAGGGCATGGCTGGTGGGCGATACCACCACCAAGTGCTTTTGGGTGGATGCCGAAACGCTCCTATTCCTAAAGATGCAGGATCGGGTGGGCGACAACGCCCGCAGCGTGGAGTTTGCCAAGTACGAGCAGGTAGACGGCCTCCCGGTAGCCACCGAAATAAAGTTCTACCGCAACGGCGGCCAGCTGTACCTGGTGGAGCGCTACTTTAACGTACGCCCCAACGCTCCGGTATCGCCCGCCATCTTCGACCCCAAGCGGTTTGGCGAGGCAAGGTGGTAGCCAATCTGCAGAAAAAATATCCGGAAAAACCCCGATGGCGTAGTGCCGTCGGGGTTTTTCGGCTTATGGCGGGTGGCAATCATCCAAAAAAGGCAATCCCCAGGTCGAATCGCTCGAGCTGGGGATTTCATATTTATCATGGCGGTAGAATATTTCTTTTTCAGCTGGTAGTACCAGCACAACTTGGTCGAATGGTGAACCATCACCCCTCCACCACGCGGCTCCGTGGTGGCGATGCCAACAAAAATAGCGTTGGCCACCCTTACCATCAGCTTAAAGGGACCGAAACCTGCTCGTAGCTGGAGACTCGTAACAGGTAATCGATCCCTTATTGTTCAACTCAATCCCAGGTCGAATCGCTCGGGCTGGGAATTTCTTATATCTATGTCAGTAAATCCGTTAAACTACTTTTCGCCCAGCTTGCCATCCTTAGCATTTTGGGCGCGGGTGGCGCGCTGCTTAAGCGCAGTGGCAAACTCTGCAATTATCGTGTTAATCAAAAACGATAAAGCGCGGTAATCCTCCCTGTTTTTGTACTCAATTTGGAAGTTGATGTAGCGAACCATCTTATCGATGGCCTCACCTAGCTGGCGAGCTGCCAGCTTCGAGGAAACTTTGCCTTCCGAATTTTTAGCGGTAAGGCGCTGCTGGTCGTGCTGCTTGTAGCTGGTTTGCCCTTCGCGAATTTCGTCGATCCACTCCTGGGCATTAATGGTGGTAAGGGCCTGCTTGAGGGCTGGTTGCGATTCGATTTGGGCCAAAAAGGTGTCCACAAGCTTGGTTTCTGCAGAATTTGCGCGGTAGTTCATATCCCAACCAACGGCCTTAAGGGCATCTACCACCACCTGTCCGGCATGTGCCCAGATGGGGTTTTTACGGTTGGCACAGCTAAGAGCGTAGCTCTCGAGGTTGCCAATACCGCTGTCGCGTTGGTCGTCGTCCGCATCCATAAGAGCGGTAAGCTCAACAAGGCTTAACTTTTCTAGTGCCTTGCTAAAGGCCGTGTTGGTGGTGGTAACATTTTGTAGTAAGGGCTTGAGCTCCGCATCCTTTTCGCCGTAGCCATTTGTTACGGCTAGCAGCTTATCGGCAAAGGTGCCCTTTTCGTTAATACGCATGTCCTGAAAGTGATAGTTCTCAATCATACGGTTAAATGTATTGGTTAAACGTCCTAAAACTAAAAAAAATATTTATTCGTGATACTCTCCGGTGCGATTTTTTTTAGCTCTAGTTATGTAAATAATTGGTAAATGCGCCCAGCTCAGCTCCAGCCAAGGTTGATGAAAAGAGACATATGCAGATTCCAGCAGTAAAAATGTCTTTTTTGCCCTGGAATCTGCGGAATTCAGGACCAAAAATGCT
>CAXYUU010000124.1:0-8675 GCA_964292015.1 uncultured Acetobacteroides sp. | reverse complement strand
TAGATGGCCTCGTTGTTTAGGTACACGTGATCGACATCGCCAGGACAGGCAGGTGCAATTTGAATTTGCCCCGCCCCATTGCGGGCGGTAAACTCGTTGATAAATATCGACTCGCCTGTAAGGAATCGCGAAAATCCCCCCTTAAACTTGGTCTTCATCTCGATGTTGGTATCCATGGTAGCCATTGCGGCCGCCTCCACCTTTAGCTTTACCCCCGAAGGAATGGTTACGGTAATAAAACCGTAGTCGGGCTTGCAGTCGAAGCTGTACTCGAACCCCTTTTTATCTGTAGTTTGCATGGCTATTGTCTAGGTTTAAGTTTGCGACCAAGTATCGAACCAAACGACGAGGAGTTGTGCGACTGAATCCAAACGATTCCAGTACCCTTGAACTTGCATACCAGCCCTTCGCCACCTAGGAAGGAGTTAATCCAACTTTTACCCGCCTTGGTAAGCGAAAAGTTAAGGCTCTCCTCGAATGCTACGATATGACCAGTATCCACGATGTACTCGCCGTTTACCTTTACTGGGAAGATGGCTCCAAAGGAGTTCACCACCACCGTTCCACGTCCGCTAATCTTTAGCCAGAAAAGCGACTCCTTCGACACGAGCGACTTAAACCCCTGCCAGCTGCTATCGATGTTAATATCTGGAGTGCTGGCCACGTACGATCCGCCCTGCACGATGATGCCCTCGCCATTAAGCTCGTGCGCCATCATATCACCAGCTTGGGTTGCCCCTAACCAAAGCGTTCCGCCCTGCGCACCACCATGGTAGTGGTTTAGGAAGAAGCTTTCGCCCGATATCATCCGCTTCAGGCCACGGATAAAGCCGCCCGACTGCTTGGTATGCGTCGAGGTGGTCATGTCGATGGTGGGGCTCATGGCAATCATGGCGCCACCCTCGGCGGTAATTTTTTCGTTGGGTGCCAACGTAATCTTAGCGGCCGACGACCCCGGACGCATCTGCAGCTCCACCTTCATGGTTCGAGCTGCGGTGGTTGTTGTATAGGTATCCATTCTGTTTTTGCTAGATGTTACGGTTTACCCACGAGGCAAGGCCTGCCAAGTTACGGGTTTGCAGGTAAATTTTTCCCTTCCCTTCGACACGGGTAACAAAACCCTCGCCGCCAAAGAAGCTGCCAAATAGGCCACCAGCAAGCTGAGGCTTCAGCTTCATGGTAGGTTCGTAGGCAACAAGGTGTCCGGTGTCGACAATATACTCGCCGTTGATCTCCTTGGTAAGCAAACCACCGTAAGCACCAAACACCACCTTGCCATGACCCGATACTTCGAGCTTAAATAGCCCCTCGCCGCCAATTAGCGAACCCAAACCGGCCCATCTAACGCCCAGCTTCACGCCCGAGTCCGAGGCAATATATCCACCACGCTGGATGCAGAAGGTTTCGCCCTTCAGCTCCATTACCTCCATGTCGCCCGGCGTAGGCTGGGTGAGCACCAGCTTTAGCGGCTGCGAGGTGTTGTTGGCAAAGTGGTTCACAAAAAGGCTCTCGCCTCCAAAATACTTCTTGAGTAGCCCCCTGAAAAGTCCGCCGTTGAAACGGGCCTCCATATCGAGCTCCGCCGACATGCTGGCCATTGCATCCGACTCTGCTACGAATGTCTCGCCCGGTTGTAGCTCTACCTCAACATAGGCGAACACGGGTTTCCCTTCGATCTTTAACTTCATCCGTAAATGGTTTTTATAGTTGATTATTCTTACTCTTTTCTACACTTAATATACCAGCCCCCTCGCGAGTTGGAACTAGAAGCCGTTTTAACCCAAATACCACATCTCCCTCCTCCTCGCATGCAATTCGAATAGTCAGCAAGCCTTCATCTCATCACCCTATCAATTCGAAGCTATCCCCTGCCTCCCAAACAAAGGTCGGCAAAGCGGGTGATGATTTACTGCAAGTTTGCGAAGTTGCATAGACTGCCCCCCCCCTCCATATGGACATATCCCGTAAAATAGGAAGGTATCGTGCTATTAAAGCGCTAACAATTATGGGTTACCCCATCCTCACTCCTAAACTATAGCAAACCATCCGTCTCGTGAACCCTAGCCCTGTTATACTCTATGGCTAGATGTACGGTGAGGCATGCCAGATTACCTTTTTTTACGCCAATATAGCGGCCGTACAACCGCTGCATGCGTTTAAGCAGGTAGGCCTCTACCGGCAAAGTGCCCGCTTAAAATCGGCGTAGCTGCCGGCAATGGGCGTGTACCGCCCGGTTAGTTTTTTCTCCCACCCCTTAAGGGTGGCAATACGGCTCTTGGTATCGGGATGGGTGGAGACAATGGAGAGCGGCAGCTTCTCCAAATCGGTCTGCTTCTTCTCCAATATTTCGAAGAAGCGGATCATCCCGCGTGGATCGATACGACCATTTACGAGGTAGTTCCATCCTCCCTGGTCGGCCTCGCGCTCGAACGAACGGCTGTTGGCCAGCGATGCCAGCTCGCCCCCCATATTGGCAAACGTACCTGCGAGGGCGCTAATATCGCCCAGCGTTGCGGCGAGTATGGCAAATAGCCCTACGTTGTTAATCACCCCGCGGATGTGGTGCCGATGGGTAACATGCGCGAGCTCGTGCGCCAGCACGCCCATCACCTCTTCCCACGACTGGGCACTTTCGATAAGCCCCGTTTGCACCACCACCTTGCCGCCGGGCAGCGCAAAGGCATTCACCGTGCCATCTTTTACAAAGTATACCTCCACAGGAAATCCCTCGCGACGAACCTCGTCGAGCAGCGGTGCGGCGGCCTTCATGAATATCTTTTTAAGCGAATCGTTCTTCACCATCTCGTGACTGGCGGTAATTGTGGTAAAAAGTTGGTCGCCCGCCTTTTTCTCCCACGATACGGGCACCTGGTTGGCAATACCGCGCACCATGCTATCCTTTGCCAAGAACAGTCCCAGCACGGCAACGGCAACCACCGCTACCGCCACCAAGCTCCCCACCATAAGCTTACGCAGCACCCTCCCCGACGACTTAATATCGGCGGCAAAGCGTGTGCTGGCCATTAGCGTACTGTTTTTTAGTATCGACCTATCGTCGGTATAAACCGACACCTCGGGATGCAACGCCGAGGTAAAAAAGACGTAGCGGTTCCCCGCACCTCCTGCCGATATGCGTACCTCCGACAGCGCAAAGGAGTGCACCAATTCGGGGCAGGCAATGGATACCGATAGGGCATTAATGGTAATTTCGCCGGCACAGCGGCCTGTAGCAAGGTCGGGATGGATAATTATCCCCCTATACGATTGTTTATTCATACGCCAACAGCAATAATTCCCTTTAGGTGTTCACAAGTGTAATTCAATTTCTAAAATTACGGTATTATTTTAACTTGCCAAATGCCCGGTAACTGGCATAACGCTTCACAAAATTAGCAAAACAGCTTCCGATACCAACCAACACCGCTACTGCCAAAATGTTGCGGAATCAATGCTGACCATATTCGGCTACAAAACCGCCATTTCAACATCCGCGAGCTACGGATAGGGTAAATCAACATATTCACACATCCGTCTACTCGCATTAAAAAGATGAAACCTTATGCTAACCTATCTACAATACCCAAAATACCCCCTGCAACAGGTATTTACCTACCTACAACCATTTTCTTGGTATCTACCACAAGGTTTTACCCTCTGCTACAAGTTTTTTAGAGGCCGGCAACACTTATTTTCGACCCTTCTACAAGTATTAACCACCCTTCTACCAATTTCTTGGCATCTGCAACGAGTTTTTACCCACCTGCAACATAAATCTACCCCCCATCTACATGGTTTTACCCCCAATCTACAGCGATGAAGCTAAGTAGCATCAAAAAAAAATCCCCAACTGTAAAAAGTTGGGGATCTTCTTCTAAAAAATGGTAGAATCCTACTTATTGGGTTTATCCGGATCGGATTTGCCCAACCTTTTCTTGTACCTACTAATATATCCCTTCTTGCGCTCCTCGTTTCGGTAAAATACATACTGCCCACACTGGCGAATTTCATCAACAGCCTGCTTCATGTAGGTATAAGCCTTATCTCTAAGCACCCTAGAAGCGCTAACGCTCATCTTATCACCATTATTTTTTGCTAAAAGCTTAGCCATTTCAGCCGATTGCACTTCGGCCTGATCGAGCAGCGTCATATCGAACGAAATTTTAACCAGTGGAGCCGGATTTGCCTTACCCAGCACGCTAAGATCGCTCAAATTTTGAATCATACCGGCATGACCCAAATCTTGGGCAATGTGCTGAACCTTCGAACGAAGGTCTGGAATGTTACGGTAGGCGTACAGCTGGTGATGTAACAACTCGTCGCGAAGGCTGTAGGCACTAGGCGAACGATTGCCCCAAACACGTTGCGACTCCTCCTGACTTTGATACTCCTTTTGCCACTGCGACTGAAATACCCTACACATATTGGCACGAAGAGGAAGACCAGTAACCAGCTCCCAGCTTAAACCGGCAGCTTCGAGACTACTCTTGTCAGGCTGACACCATACCGCTAAGTCTTCCGCCTCCTGAAGCGCAACCGCAACAGGTAAATTAGGGCTAGACACGTCGGTTAAAGCCTCAATTTCTGCTTTCATCTCTAAAAAAAGTTTTTCGTCCATACGTAAACGTTTAAAATTTTTAAAAATTCATGTATCTACCGAGGAACAACTCCTAAAAACGAAACATTCCTCGTACTCTTTCACCCTACCAATTTACAAAAAAATCTTTTTTGCTCAACCAATTTCAAGAAATACTTGCAAAAAAACTAACCCCATACCACTCCACAGCAGCATGTTGTCCGCTCAACAGCCGTAAAATAGCTCACCCTCCTATTTTTCGACTTCACTCTAGTACCCTACGCTAATTTTCACACACATTAGCGCACGCACCACACTTCGTGTGCGTAAATCAGAACAGGCAGCACAAAGACAGCTCCAATGTTCATAAAATAGGATACTCCTGGTTCGGCTGGGCATCCTTTTTTAGCCTTATCGCCTACTGCGAGCGATCACCATCGGGAACAATTCACAATTATTACTATCTTTAGGGTTATCCAACTCGCACGCCCATGAAATCGCTGTACATCCTCCGTCATGCCAAGGCTTCGGGCAGCCCCGACGACTATCCCGACATCGACCGTCCGCTAAAACCTAGCGGCATAAGGGATGCCTATGCCCTTGGCAAATCGCTCAAAGCACGTAGCATTAGGGTCGATTTAATTGCGGTGAGCAGCGCTGCACGCACCATGCAAACGGCAACCATTGTCGCCCGAATAGCACAGCTTCCATTCGAGGCCATCCGCATTGTACCCGAGCTGTACCTCCCCAACGAAGGCGAAACCCTTGCCTACATCAGGCAGCTACCCGATAGTATTGCCTCGGTGATGGTGGTTGGGCATAACCCCGACCTTTCGTACCTTTGCGAGAAGTTCGACGACTTGCTTATCCTCGAGCTACCAACCTGCGGCTTTGTTGCCACTCGCATTTTAGTCGATAGGTGGAGCGATGTTACCATCCAAAATATAGAAAAAGACTACGTTATATTTCCCCAATAGCCATGGTAAGTAAAGTGATCAAAAATATCAACCGGGAGATCAGCTGGCTGGCGTTCGACCAACGCGTATTGCAGGAGGCGCAGGATATAACTGTCCCCCTTATCGAGCGCATTCGTTTTCTGGGTATCTTTTCCAACAACATGGACGAATTCTTTCGGGTTCGGGTAGCCACGCTGCTACGCTTTGCCGAATTCGAAAAGAAAACCAAGGCATACTACGGCGAGAGCCCCCGCAAAACGCTAAACCGAATATCGGAGCTTACCAAGGAGTCGCAGCAAAAGTTCGAGCAAATATTCCTCGAGCTGTGCGACGAGCTCCGGTCGAACCACATCTTCCTCATAAACGAAGACGACCTTACCGACGACCAGAAGAGGTACGTTAAAGATTTCTTCCGCACCAACATCCGCTACCTGCTCAACCCCATTATGCTCAATCAGGTCGATAAGCTACCACAGCTCAACGACAAGTCGATTTACCTGGCCATAAAATGCTCGAGCAAGGAGCTGCCGAAAAAAGATTTTGCGCTAATCGAGATTCCGTCGGACACCTCGCGCTTTGTGGTACTACCCGACCACCATACCAAGAAGTTCGTTGTCCTGCTAGATGATGTTATCCGCGCCAACCTGGCCGAGGTATTCAAAATTCTACCCTACGACACCTACGAGGCGTACACCATTAAGCTTACCCGCGATGCCGAAATGGACGTGGACAACGACCTAACCGAAAGCCTTCTCGATAAGATATCGAAGGGTATCAAAAACCGTAAGAAGGGCGATCCGGTACGCCTGGTGTACGACCGCGAAATACCTCGCGACCTGCTAAAGTTTCTTACCAACAAGCTGGGCATCGACCGGGGCGACACCCTGATTGCCGGCGCACGCTACCACAACTTTAAGGACTTCATGAACTTCCCCAACCTGCTGGGCGACGAGTTTGTGAACCCTCCGCTGCCACCCCTAAAGGTGCAAACCTTCGATAAGTGCCGAAGCATGATGGAGGAGATCCATAAAAAGGATCGATTCCTACACTACCCTTTTCAGGATTTTGCCTACTTTATTCGGCTTATCCGCGAGGCGGCGCTCGATCCCGAGGTGGTTAGCATCAAGATATCGCTCTACCGCGTGGCGTTCGAATCGAAGGTGGTTCGCGCCCTAATAAATGCGGCAGAAAATGGCAAAAAGGTAACCGCCATGGTGGAGCTCCGCGCCCGATTCGACGAAAAATCGAACATCTACTGGTCGAAACGGATGGAGGAGGTGGGCATCAACGTGCTGTTTGGCCAACCCGGGTTTAAGGTGCACAGCAAAATTATGCTCATCACCAAAAAGGTGGGCAAGCATACCTCACGCATTGCCGCCATAAGCACGGGAAACTTCCACGAGGGCAACGCTGCGGTGTACACCGACTTTACGCTGCTAACTGCACAAAAGGAGCTCACGCTGGAGATAGATCACGCCTTTAAGTTTATCGAAAGTCCCTACCACACCTACAGTTACAAGCATTTGCTGATTACTCCACACGGTATGCGTAAAAAGCTAACCGCGCTCATAAACGAGGAGATTAAGATTGCCCAAAAAGGAGGTAAAGCCACCATATTTTGCAAGGTGAACAACCTGGTAGATGAGGGGATCATCGAAAAGCTGCACGAGGCCAGCAACGCGGGCGTTAAGATTAAGCTTGTGGTGCGAAGCATGTGCTCGCTGGTTCCCGGAATCCCCGGCAAAAGCGAAAATATCGAGATTATCAGCATTGTGGATAGGTTTCTCGAACACTCGAGGATCTTCATCTTTGGCAATGATGGCGATCCGAAGTACTACATCTCGTCGGCCGACTGGATGACCCGCAACCTCGACTACCGAGTGGAGATTGCAGCCCCCATTTACGATAAAGACATTCAAAAAGAGCTCAAAAATATCATGGAGTTTATCCTAAAAGATAACCAAAAGGCCAGAATTATAGATCCTGAGCTCAAAAACGAGTACCGCACAGAACCAAATGCGCCAAAGTTTAGGTCGCAAATGGAGCTTTACAGCTACTACAGCCAACGAGAATACTAAATATCAACAGATGAAACTGCTCAAATTCGCGGCCATAGATATCGGTTCCAACGCCATGCGCCTACTGATCACCAACGTTATTGAAATAAACGGTGAGGTGATCTATAAAAAGGCATCGCTAACACGAGGACCTCTACGACTAGGATCGGAAGCCTTTGAAATGGGCCAGATTGGCCCCATAAACGAGGAAAAACTCGTGCACATGATGAAGGCCTACAAGCATCTGATGATTGTAAACGATGTTATTGGATATCGGGCTTGCGCCACCTCGGCCATGCGCGATGCCAAGAACGGACCCGAGCTGGTAAAGCTCATCAAAAAGACCACCAACATCGATATAGAGATTATTGATGGTAAGGAGGAGGCTCAGATCATATACGACAGCCATATTGCCGACATGCTCGAACCCGAGAAGAACTACCTATACGTAGACCTTGGCGGGGGTAGCACCGAAATGACCCTTTTGGTAGATGGAAAGCTCGAAAAGTCGCGCTCGTTTAACATCGGTACGCTCCGACTGCTCAATAAGAGTGTCGACAAGAAAGTATGGGATCAGATGCACAGCTGGCTCGACATGATAACCGAAAAGTATGGAAAGATAGAGATTATTGGCTCTGGGGGAAACATCAATAAGCTCTACAAGCTAACCGGAACCAAAATAGGTCAGCCGTTAAGTAGGGTTAAGCTAATGGCCATTGCCAAACAACTATCGGAAATTACTGTTGAGGAACGTATCGTTAAGTTTGGACTTAACCCCGACAGGGCAGACGTTATCGTTCCTGCTTCGGAAGTTTTCCTAATGGCTAGCCGGTGGATCGATGCCAAAAACATCTACGTACCGGTGATTGGGGTGGCAGACGGCATCATCCGTAGCCTCTACTCCGACTACAAAAAGGGTAAACCCATAAAAAATGTACTAAACAAGTAAAGAATGGAATTAACACTCACAACGCCCGCGCTACTCTTCCCTGCTATTTCGCTGCTTATGCTAGCCTACACCAACCGCTTTCTGCACCTGGCGCAGCTTACCCGCAGCCTACATTCGCAGTACCGCAACAAGCCCGAAAA
>CAXYUU010000123.1:0-8678 GCA_964292015.1 uncultured Acetobacteroides sp. | reverse complement strand
GCACCATCGTCGACCAGCGTTACGTTAAAATCGGTGATGGTGAGGTAGGCCTTTAGTACTGAGCCAAAGTTGGCGTCATCTTCTACCAAAAGGACATTTATAGGATTCATGGCTAGCTGCTTTTTTGTGGTATGGATATGTCGAATCGGCTTCCCTTGCCGGGCTCGCTCGATACGCTGATCTTGCCGTTATGGGCAATAATAATCGACTTAACAAAGGCCAACCCTAGGCCAAATCCTTTTACGTTATGGATGTTGCCGTCGGTGTGGCGGTAGAATCGGTCGAATATGCGGCGCTGCGCGTCCTTCTTCATTCCGATGCCCTGGTCGATTACCGAGATGTTGATCTTGCCGCTGGTGTTAAAGGTGCAGATTTTTACGAATGGCTTTTCGGGCGAGTACTTAATGGCGTTGTCGATGAGGTTTACCATCGCGTTGAGCAGGTGCATCTCGTCGGCTTCCACCATTGGGTTGCTGGCGTTAAACTCCTTTACGATGGTGCCGCCCTTGCTGGCAATTTGCAGCTCGAAGTGGCCGATGGCCGCGTTGATAACGTCGTGTACGTCGAGCAATTGGGGATCCTGCTTTAGGCCGGCTCGCTCTACCAGGGCCATCTTAAGCACCTGCTCCACCAGGCGGTTCATGCGGCGGTTTTCGTCGCGGATAATGCCGGTGAAGTACTTTACCGCCTCCTCCTTGTGGATTACCTTGCCGTTTTCGATGGAGTCGACAGCTAGGCTTATGGTGGCAATGGGGGTTTTAAATTCGTGGGTGACGTTGTTTACGAAGTCGCTCTTTATTTCGGAGAGCCTCTTCTGCTTAAACAGCGTGATTATGGTAACGATAAAGGTGGTAAGGATAAAGGCGATGAGCAGGATCGATCCGACCAGCATAAAGTTAAGCGAGTTGAGGATGTAGCTGCGCGGATTTTCGAGCTGCACCTGCAGGCTGTAGGGTTCGCTACCGATATCGTAGGGGAAAAGTGGCGTTTTGTACGACGATGGCAGGTCGGTTTGGTAGTCTTCGGAGCGTATCGACGTTAGCTGGTTGTGCTTGTTGTTGTATATTGCGTACTGAAATGGCACGTTAACCCCTTCGGCAGCCAGCTCGGCCTTTAGGGTCGAATCGATGAGGGCCGCCTTAATGCGCTTTTCGATGGGCTGGTTTTTGGTGTCGAACTCCAGAATCATCTGGCGGATGGTGTTTTCGATGCGGCGCGAGCGCTGCTCGATATGTGTCCGAAGAAACTGCTCGGTTTCCTTACGCGACACCTCGACATTAATAGGGGCGTGGGGTACCTCAAAGGGCATGGTCATGTCGTTGTCGAAGGTGGGCTGCTGGGCGATGGCCGAGCTGCCTTTCCCGCGCTTTTTGGAGTTGTCGAACCGGAGCTGGGGCTGGTTGTACTGCCCTCGCTGGTTTTGCTGCCACTGCTCGAGCGTTTGGAGGTCGGGAATAATGATGGAGTTTTCCATCATCCCTTCGGGGGTTTTAATGCGGAAGATGATGCGGTTTTTGTTGTCGTTGTAGGCGAATTTGGAGCTCTTCAGCACGCTTTTTACCAGCGAGTCGACATAGGTCATGTCCTGCTTCATGAGGTTGTCCCCTTTTCCGTCTTTGGCCTCATTTTCCTTAGATGGCGTACCCTTAATGCGCTGGTCGAAGGTGTCGAGCAGCTTGGATACGTTGTTACGATCCTCTATGCGGTTTACGGTGGAGCGCATGGCGTTAACCACCGAGCGGTTGAGCTGCTCCTCCTTAATTTGGTAGGCGTTGTTGAGCCAGAATAGTTGCGTTACGGCAATTACAACGAGTGCTGCTCCGAGTAGAATGGCAATTCCAGGTATAGCCTTTTTCTTCATCTAGTGGTGTCGACCTTTAATTCGTATTGTATCAACAAAAATACACATTAAAACTACCCATTGCTTGTGTCTTAACTTTTTGTTAACATGTATTAACCCCCTCTTAGCTGAGGCGCGAATTATGTGTCGTAATTTTGTGGAAAGCAAAGGCTAAACGTGCCGAGCCGGATTCCTGGACGAGGGCGATTTATGGCACGAGTAGCCGAGTTTTACGAAAATTTCAGTAGTACGTTTCTAAAATATTAATCCAATGAAAAAGGGTTTACTAGCTGTTCTACTCGTGCTAGGCGTTGCTGCATCCGGGACAGCCGGCACCATACAGAAGAAAACTTCGAAGCAGAAGTTTCAGGCCAAAGCCGACACCTCGTTGTTTAACCTCAAATCCGATAGGTTGGCATCGCTTGATAGGCTGATGGAGGAGATGCCCGATCAGTCGCGCTACTTTTTCGACAACGCCATGGAGATGCTCAACGGTATGCCGGTTGTCGACATTAGCATTCCTGCCAGCCTGGATAGCATCATCGAGCGAAATGGCGACGCCTTTTTCGACACCACGGATAATCGTCGGGTTCGCATGCACCGGGGGATGGTTATTCCTCGTCCCAAAATGCACGGCAAGCGGCTTCGTCAACATGCCGATTCGCTGTGCGAAAGCCAGTCGATTATGGTATTCAGCGATGGCAAAACAACCACAATTATCAAAAATGGCAAGGATACCACCATTGTTGATGGGCCAATGAATGGCATTATGGACGGGTTCGACATGCCTGTAATCTCCCCAATGGTACATCCTATAGATCCAAGGGTTAGCTTCGACGAGTTCGACGACGATATGAACGTGCAGATGCGCCCCCGTTTTAATGGCGGACAGCTTGCCTCCGAGGCTCCTTCGGTGCAGGAAATGGACATGCTGGTAGGTAAGGGAATCGTTTCGGCAAAAGAGGTTAAGAAAGCCCTAGAGGTGCAGGGGGTAAACATTATTCAGAACAGAAGCGGGAACACCTTCACGGTGGTATTCCGTCTCGACGGTGCCGAGCAGTGCGAGCTGCAGGTGGTAACGCCCGATGGAGTAACCATCGAGAAATCGACAATTGCCGGCAATCAGGGGCGCTTTAGGCGAACCGTAAAGATCACCCCCAATCAGGATTACGTATACGTCGTAGTTGCTCGCGATAAGAAAAGTTTTGTATCGAAGTTCTGGCTTTAGCATACTTCGAGTACCTATTTCTAGGCAGGGTTATGGCAACCCTGTCTTTTTTTTTGTGGCAGTATAATTAACAAAATCAAAGTGGATGGCGTTTGTACTGTACGATATTTAAAACGACACAGCATGTTAGCTCGGTTAACCCTTGTTTTTCTTTTTTCAGCGATCTCGATCGTTACCTTGGCGCAGGGCGAAATAGTTGCCGGTTACGGCATCTTTGCAGCAAACGAAGCATCTGGCGATTACTCTCGACCCAGCTTTCTTCAGACAACTACCCTGGCTAGCAGCAGTAGCTACGAAGTTGAAGGGAAAGGGCCTTGGATGCTTGGCTTTAAGTACGAGGTTACGCCCAACATTACGTTTGGTATCTTGGGAGTGTATTCGGTTACCAATGCCATATACAACGAAACGGAGGTACGTAATGGGATCGAATCGAGCACGTCTCAAAAGGTTGTTTCGAATCAGTACTCTTCCCTTGTTCATGTTTCCTACTCGTGGTGGGATTACGATCTGCTGACGTTTTACTCGAGCGTTGCTGCCGGAGTTAGCTACGGGGTATTTAAGAATAGTAGCGAAAATATACGAGTAAATAAGTATGCCCCCGCCTACCAGATACACGCTTTGGGCGTGCGCGCAGGTGCGCAGTTCGGCGTTTTTCTTGAGTTGGGCTACGGATATGCCGGAGTGGCCAATGTGGGGCTTAGCTTATACTTGAAATAGGAAAGGCGTCGCAAGACGCCTTCCTTTTTATATTAGATTTGCGATATGAGATTTCTCATATCGCAAATCTCAAGTCTACTTCTTTCGATTTAGCATAATTAAATTCTCCACTTTATATGCGATATGAGAAATTGCATATCGCAGATCTCACATCGCAAGTCTCAAATCTACTTCTTTCTATCCAACAGAACCACGTTCTCCACGTGGTGGGTGTGGGGGAACATGTCTACCGGCTGAACCCTTTTTACCTCGTAGGCATGAGCCAGCAGGGCGATATCGCGAGCCTGGGTGGCTGGGTTGCAGCTCACGTACACAATTCGGTCGGGCATTGCCCTCAGAATGGTGGCCGCCACATCGTCGTGAATGCCGGCACGTGGTGGGTCGAGGATGATGACATCGGGGTGTCCGTTCTCGTCGATAAACCTATCGTTGAGGACATCCTTCATATCGCCAGCGTAGAAGGTGGTGTTGGTGATGCCGTTTATTTCGGCATTTACCTTGGCATCTTCGATGGCTTCGGGCACGTACTCAACGCCTACCACCTTTTTCGACTTCGATGCAACGAAGTTGGCAATGGTACCCGTTCCGGTGTACAGGTCGTACACCACCTCGTTGCCTGTTAGTCCGGCAAAGTCGCGGGTGATCTTATACAGCTCGTATGCCTGCTCGGAGTTGGTTTGGTAGAAAGATTTTGGGCCTACCTTAAACTTCAACCCCTCCATCTCCTCGATGATGTGATCTTTTCCCGAAAAGAGAATAACCTCCTGATCGGTGATGCTGTCGTTGCCCTTGGTGTTGACAATGTACTGCAGCGAGGTTATCTGTGGGAATTGCTCCTTAAGGTGGTTCATTAGCGGGGTACGCCTCTCCTCATTTTCGTAGTAGAATACCACGATAACCATTACCTCGCCGGTGGTTGAGGTACGGATAATCAGGTTGCGCATTAGCCCGTTTTGGTTGCGGATGTCGAAGTACTCGTAGCCGTTGGCCAGCGTGTAGTCGCGTACCGCTAGGCGAATGGCGTTCGAAGGTTCGGCCTGTAGGTGGCAGTTTTCGATGGCCAGAATCTTGTCGAACATGCCGGGAATATGAAAGCCAAGCGCGTTGGGCTGCTCGATGTCGGTATTGTTCTCCACCTCTTCGATGGTAATCCAACGTTTCGACGAGAAGGTATACTCGAGCTTGTTGCGGTAGTTTTCCACCTTTGCCGAGCCAAGGATTGGGCTGATTTCGGGCATCTCGAGGTGACCGATACGGGTGAGCTGATCCACCACCTGCTTGTGCTTGTAGTGTAGCTGCATGTCGTAGGGCAGGTGTTGCCACTTGCAGCCGCCGCATACGCCAAAGTGCTCGCAAAAGGGCTCAACACGTAGGGGCGATGGGGTTACGAGCTTGGTAACAAAGCCCTCCATGTAGTTTTTGCGCATTTTGTTTACCTGGATGTTTACCACATCGCCAGGTATAACCTGAGGTACAAATACCACAACATCGTTATATCGTCCAATGGCTTTGCCTTCGGCGGCAATGTCCACAATCTCCAAATTCTCTATGGCCGGTTTTCTCTTTCTTCCCACAGTTAGCTATTTTATGGACACAAAGATAGCCTTTTACGGTAGATGCCGAAAGTGGGCTTGCGGTTTGTAGCTAAAGATTGCTAGAACCAGGGATCAAAATAAATAAAACGGGAAGCCTGTTGAGGCTTCCCGTTAATGCAGGTGCTATTAGGTGGTGCAATTACTCCTTAATTCCCTTTTTTTCGAGGTACTTCTTCTTCTCCCTTTTGGTCATCTCTAGCGTGATTACGGCGGTGGGATGCATCGAGGTGTAGGATTCGGTTGGGGTGAGCTCCGTTAGCTTGTTGTCGTTTACGAGGAACTTGGGGAAGTATTGCGTAAACTGGAATGTGCCGGCAGCCTCCCTACTCTTGATCTTATCGTAGTACGAGTAGATTACTAGGAGCGTTGCCTTGGTCTCCTGCTTGTTGTAAGCTAGGGCTATGGGCTGACCAGCCTCCACCTTGTCGCCATTCTTAACCAGCGCAGAGTGCTGCTTGATGCGGGTGTACTGGGCTACGGTTCCATCCTTATGGTAGATGAAGAGCCTGTTTTGGGCGCTTTTGAAAAACTCTCCGCCGTAGTCCTCTTTCGAATCGTCGATATCCCATACCACCCCTTTTCGTGTGGCGTAAATGGTATCGTTTTGTTCGGTTTCGAACGAGTATCCCAGAATCTTATCGGTAACCTCCTTCTTGATGTATGCTTCAACTGAAGTTACCGTGCCAACTCTGGTGCTACTGCCGGGCTTTACGGGTAGTAGGTATATGGCATTTGGGTCGTATTTAACCTCGGTTGTACCGGCAATGTAACTGCTGGAGTAGTTGAAATTGATGTCTTTGGTTTTATCGATGGGGCTAAGCTTGCAGATCGACGTGGTGGAGTTGGGGTAAACCGTTTTAGTGATGGATGAACCGTTATTGGACGACAGGTTCTCTAGAATCGTCAGATTCACCGTTAGGATTTGAGGGCTGTCGGACTGGTTGCTTGCGCTGATTTCGACACCAGATTCAGATTGATTGTAGTCAACCGTTACTGGGCCTGTTTGCGCAGTAGCGCCAATGGAGATCGCCGTAAAAAGGATAGATGCGAGAAAGCTTTTCATATAGTTTATAATTATTTGTCGTAAAAATAGGCAAAATATCGAATGTGCAATGGCTTGTAGCGTTCGTTTCAACCTCATCTCAGGTTAACGATATTTCAAGAAAACCTCCTTCTATCGGTTGAATATTAACGTTTATACCGTATTGGCTGCGGCCCTTTCGATACGATATCCCTAAGAATTCTTACTTTTGCAGCCTATAACTTAGAGCGAGCAATGGTATCTATCAGTAATGTAACTATTTCTTTTGGCGGATCCGACCTCTTTTCGGGCATCTCCTTTATGATTAACAAGCGCGACCGTATTGGCCTGGTTGGTCGTAACGGTGCCGGAAAGTCTACCTTGCTAAAGGTGATTTTGGGCGAGCGCGTGCCCGATTCAGGCATCATTGCTATCCCCAGCGAGGTTACATTGGGGTATCTTCCCCAGCAGATGAAGGTAGACGATACCCGCACGGTGTTTGAGGAGACGCTCACCGCCTTCGAGCACCTCAAGGCGCTGGAGCGCGAGCTCGAGGACTTGAACCTGCAAATTAGCTCGCGCCACGACTACGAATCGGAGGAGTTTGTGACGCTTTGCACCCGTCTGTCCGATGCCAACGAGCATTACCACCTGCTGGGTGGCGGCAACCAGGATGCCGAGGCCGAAATGGCGCTGCTGGGCTTAGGCTTTAAGCGCGAGGAGTTCGACCGTCCCACCTCTACCTTTAGCGGTGGATGGCGCATGCGTATCGAGTTGGCCAAGCTGCTGCTGCAACGCCCCTCGGTGCTGCTGCTCGACGAGCCTACCAACCACCTCGACATCGAGTCGATTCAGTGGCTCGAAACTTACCTCAAGGATTACCCTGGGGCGCTGGTGCTCATCTCGCACGATAGAATTTTCCTAGATAACGTTACCGACCGCACCATCGAGATCCTTCTCGGTAAGGTGTACGACTATAAAACCTCCTACAGCCACTACGTGGAGCTGCGCAAGGAGCGCCGCGAGCAGCAGCTGGCGGCCTACACCAACCAGCAGAAGCAGATTGCCGATACCGAAGACTTTATTGAGCGCTTCCGCTACAAGGCTACCAAAAGTAACCAGGTGCAGAGCCGCATCAAGCAGCTCGACAAGCTCGACATCATCGAAATCGACGAGGAGGATAACTCGCGGATGCATATCAAGTTTCCGCCCGCACCCCGCTCGGGTCAGGTGGCCATCGAAACCAAAAACTTGGGTAAAAGCTTTGGCGATAAGCACGTCTTTAGCGGCGCCAACATTGTGGTGGAGCGCGGCGAAAAGGTGGCGCTCGTTGGCCGAAACGGCGAGGGCAAATCGACCCTAGCCCGTATCCTAATGGGCGAGCATCCCCTCACCGAGGGCGAGTTCAAGCTCGGCCACAACGTGAAGATCGGCTACTTTGCCCAAAACGAGGCCGACATTATGGACGGCAACACCACCGTTTTCGAGACCCTCGATCAGGTGGCCGTGGGCGAAATCCGTACCCGCCTACGCGACATCCTGGGCTCGTTCCTCTTCCGTGGCGAGGAGGTCGATAAGAAGGTGATGGTGCTCTCGGGTGGCGAGCGCTCGCGTTTGGCCATGGCCCGACTTATGCTCGAACCCCACAACCTGCTCATCCTCGATGAGCCCACCAACCACATGGATATGCGCTCGAAGGATATCCTCAAGCAGTCGCTGCTCGACTACGATGGCACGCTGCTGGTGGTATCGCACGACCGTGAGTTCCTCGATGGCCTAGTAAAAAAGGTGTACGAGTTCCGCGACGGAATGGTAAAGGAGCACCTTGGCGGAATCCAGGAATTCTTGACCAAGCGTAAGATGGAGCGCCTTCAGGAGCTCGAGCGTAAGGCACCTTCGCAGGTTGCTGCCGGTAGCTCGGTGGATGGCAAGCAGGCCTACCAGGAGAAGAAGGAGTTCGACCGCCTCATCCGCAAGGCCGAAAATGCCATCGCCAATATCGAAAAGAAGATAGAACGTCTGGAGGCCGATCTGGCCAAAATGGACGAGATGTTTGCCGATCCGGCAGCCCATAATATAGACCCAACCAACCCCGCGCTGTTTAAGAAGCGCGACGCGATCAAAAAATCGATCGAGGAAACGATGTACGAGTGGGAGATTGCCCACGAGGAGCTCGAAGGGATGAGAGGGTAATCTCAAGAAGTTAAACGGATTGTATTCGGAAGTTATACTGGAGTTAAACGGAAGGATACAGCCGTAGTAGATATATAAAAAAGG
>CAXYUU010000122.1:0-8725 GCA_964292015.1 uncultured Acetobacteroides sp. | reverse complement strand
TATCGAGTTCAACGGTAATGTTCATGAAATCGACCATCTCCTGTACCGATGCCAGCTGGTTGCGTACCAGCTCGCAAAGATCAATTGGCTTAACATCGGGGAATTGCTGATTCTCGATTTTGGAAAGCAACAGCAATGCCTGGTTTAGCTTCGACAGGCGCGATGCCGATTCGTATGCCGACTGCACCTGCTCGTAACGCTTTACTGGTAAGCTATTATCCTGAAGTACAGACTCCAACTTCGATTTTATTACGGCAATAGGGGTTTGTATTTCGTGTGACGCATTCTCGGTAAACTCTTTCAGATTATTAAAGTCGGCTTGGGCCTTACCCACCATTACCTTTAACGAGGCATTTAGCTGTTCGAACTCGTAAACCGACGAATCCTCAAAATTCAGACCATCCTTCTGACCTAGCTGAAATGTCTTTAGCTGTTCAACAGTTTTGTAAAACGGACGCCATGCCGATACCGAAAGCCAGCTGTTTAAAACAAATAGTATGAGAACGATAAGCGCGAATAGTCCAACCATAAAGTAGAAAATCAACCCAACAAGATCTTCGGATTCGAGCTTCGAAATAAAAATGGATATAACATACCGCTGCCCTTGCGAAACCGTTTCGAACATCATTCTACGATAGGTGATATGCTCCTTTGCGTCGCTATCGTAAATAGTTGTATCGGAGAATGATTTTTGGATGTGCAAACCAGCAGTAGGCTGCACCATCACGGCATTGTCGAACGATTCGGCTATTTGAGCGATCTCGGGGGTACATCGTAATATCCGGTTTACCCTATCGCTCTTTTCGCTAAGCACATCGTCGAGATTCTCGTTTACCACCACTCCTAATACAGCGTATAGCCCGCAGCCGGCAAACACAAACACAACCAGTAGCAGCGTAAGAAATCGGTAGTTTATTTTTGTTTGAAGCTTCATCTGCATTCGTTGGGGTTAAAGGAGTAGCCGCTACCGTAAACATTCTGAAAGTAGTCGATACCCGTTTTATCGAGCAGCTTGCGACGAAGATTTTTTATTTGGGAATAAACGAAGTCGAACGAGTCGGCCGAATCGGCAAAGTCGCCCCAAAGATGTTCGGCAATTGCCTCCTTTGTAAGAACTCGCCCTTGGTTAGAGCTAAAGAACAGTAGCATATCGAACTCCTTCTTCGTAAGTACTATCGCACTCTCGCCAACAAACACCTGGCGACTATCGGGTAGTATGCGAAGCGCTCCAACCTCCAGCTCCTTCTTTCCGCCAAACTTTAACCGACGGTACACCGACTTAATTCGCGAGTTAAGCTCGGTAAGGTTAAAGGGTTTCGAAAGGTAGTCGTCGGCACCAAGATCTAACCCGGCAACCTTATCGTCGAGCGAATTACGAGCCGATATTATGATAATACCCGTTTCGGGATGCTGCAGCTTTAGCTCCCTAATCAGATCCAAACCATTGCCATCGGGCAGCCCGATATCCACCAGCATGCAGTCGTACTCGTACACCTGTAGCTTCTCCGAGGCAAGCTCAAGGGTACGCGCTTGCTCGCACCGGTAACCCTCTTCCTCAAAAAAGGAAACAACTGCATCTAGTAAGTCTGGTTCGTCCTCTACAACTAAGATTTTCACCCTTTTTTATTTCAAAGGTAGTGTGAAATTTTGTAGAAAATTGGGAACTGAGGGTTTGAAAGAAGGGAACTTTCCACGAAATCATCGGTCTTCATATTTTGTGCTGGTTGGCTTTCGATAAACCCGTAGCTCAACCCCATTTCTGATACCTCAGAACTTCACAATCGTCTCCTTTGCCTACCGAACTAGTCATATTCAACTCGTACAACATTTCGTAATAAAGCAAGGAAACCCACCACTTGCATAGGAGATAGAGTATGCATCATTCTCTTCTTGCAGGTGTACATTTCAACGTAAAATGAAGAAAGAATTGCCACATGGGGAAAGTAGGTAGATAGCTGAATGAAGGAGACAACCACGAATTGGTAGAGTCGACCCTTGGGCTAACAACAAAACCTACAATACAACATAGAACCGCATAGATGCTTTGTATAGCAACCATAACATCAATTCCGGAGATGAACACATTGCCCAACACTACCTACCGAATAGAGGCAGCATCACCGCAAACGGCAACGGTTACTCCGTAAACCCCTTCTGCTGCATCGCATCGGCATTGGTAAAGAGTGCCATCCCTGTTTTCATTTTACGGAACTGTAGCTTTTCGTAAAACGTATCCTTACCAGGAGCGGCATACAGAATAATGTTACAATTAGGAATACAGGCTACTATACGATCAATAATAATCCGCCCGATGCCTTTACCCTGATATTCGGGTAGTACGGCAATATCGTATAGGGCTGCTTGGTAAACACCATCCGAAAGGGCACGGCCAAATCCAACAAGCTTATCGCTATCGAATACAAATACCACCGTATGGCTATTTTCGAAAGCCTTACGGTGTACTTCGCCAGAATAGCTGGCCATTCCAACATTCTTCAGTACTGTGGAAACGTAGTCCCAGTCAATATTCAAGCAGGTATGCTGTACGGTTATGTTCACAGTAGTAATTTTACTTTTACTGAATTTAACGATGCGAATTGCAAGTATGTACTGCCAATCCTTAGCAGCCAAAGCAACTATAGCCTAAACACCTCTACTACTACGGCAGCCTAAGATAAAGGAATATGTTGGTAGGTAACCACCTAACGATTGATCTCCGAATGTGCAGTAGCAGTGGTGCCCGCCATCAGCTCAGCGATCCTTCTATTCTGAATTTTAGACATGAATAGAACCATACAAACCGAACCTATCAGCGCCCAAAGCATATCCGATTGGGCATCCCAAATATAGCCTTGCGTTGCGATAAGTGCCTCGGCCGATCCGCCTGCCAGTATCGCTACAAGCCATTCGATAAGCTCGTAAGCTAGGCTGATGCTTAAGCAAACGCAAACCGTCAAAAAGGGTAGCCACGCTCCCCGCCTAACAACCGCCCGCCGAATGAATAGCTCACGGGCAATCATAGCGGGAACAAAACCTTGAGCAAAATGACCCAACTTGTCGTAGTTGTTTCTGCTCATCCCTAACAGCTCCTTCAACCAGTCGAATAGCGGAACATGGGCGTACATGTAGTGACCGCCTATAAAAAGAACGTAGCAGTGAAGCAGGATAAACAGGTAGGTAAGATCGGTGAACCGAAACTTACGGTACGTAAGTAGAAGAACGGCAAGTCCTAAGATTGCAGGTAGCACCTCCAGAAACCAGGTAATGTAGTCGTGCGGATTTATCCCCGACCAAACGATACCACCTAAAAAGAAACCGATAAGAATTAAGTACTTTCTCATGTCCTTGAAAGATTCAGGGATTAGGATATAGCATGCATTAAAACGTAAGTACCGGCATTAACGTTCATTACTCTGTCACTTCTGCTAAGGGCTCCATCAGCATTGCCTGTAGATTTAACATCAGCAGAAATTTGGCATAGCCTCCAACTTGCCAATTGTCCCTATACCTGTGCAACCCCCTCCTTTTTCAGTACGTAGCTAAAGTAAACGTACTTATTCGATGCAAATTGGTTGTAGGTTTCGGAACCTATCGTTCCGGCAAAGTTCAGGGCCGTTTTATGAAGAAACCTAGGCGCAAGCCTCTTAACCAGCTTCCGCTTACGCTCATCATCCTGCTCTAACGCAGCAACGACCTCCTTGTTAATAAACCGTTCCTTAAGTACCGATAGTCCGCTTAGCTCCAGCTGCTTCTTGAGCTCCTCAATTTCGTAATCGTACCGAAAATCGGTATACAAAAAGCTGCCGTTGGGACGTAAAATACGCGATACCTCGCCAAGAAATGCGGTCATATCGGGATAACGATGCGACGACTCAACATTTACCACCACATCGCACGAGCCACTTTCCAAGCTTAAATTCTGGGCATCGCCCTGTAGAAACGACAAGCTGTCTTGTGTGTAGAAGCTGTTACAAAACGAAACAGCCCGACTATCTAAATCGACCCCTTTAACCGTAGCGGGCAAAAATGTATCGGTGATATAGGATAGCCCACCTCCTCTTCCACAGCCAATCTCTACAACGTCCTTATTTTTGAGCTCCGCCTCGCATGCCAGGTGATGGTACAGCTGAATGGAGTAGCGGTTAAACTCATTCTCACTGTCGATTGTGACATCCTGATCCGCAGCGCTATACCCGTAGTTCATAAATAGAACCTCCGCTCGTTTGTCCACCTTATTCACATACCAGTACCAAATCCGAAACAAATACTCGCGAAAATTAAACTTCATAACGCTCTATTTTAAAAATTTTCAGGGGATGTTGGTACTGCCATCTCATAAACAAACGAGCGAACCTTTTGTGCCCAAGCGCGGTGAGATAGCGACTTGTCGAACTGCTGGTACGATATGGGTTTCCCAATCCGTACCCTTATGGTGGCATTTCGTTTCTTGAACATCTCGCTAGGCAAAAGCATCAGCTCGAGATTGAGCTTAATGCCCAACAGGCACCTCAACGTGTGTACCGCATAAAACAGGCGGGAATTTGTTCCCGAAAAGTAGATGGGAACGATATCGCGCCTGCTCGAAATGGACTTATTTATAAAGCTCTTTTGCCATTCGGCATCCTGTACCTTACCCTTATACCTGCGCGACACCTCGCCTGCCGGGAAATGGGTTATGGGGATGTCCGAATTGTATATTTTGTCGAGTGCCACGATGTACTCCTTCGACGAACCATCGAATACGTCTACCTCGGCAATTAGCGGGCGTAGCTGGGGGATAAACATAAAGCCATCGTTGGCAATGGCCTTAAGCGATCCGTACTTTTTGTGAACCGTATGGGTAAGCACCAGCCCATCTATAATACCAAAAGGATGGTTCGATGCAAAAAAGCATCGCCCGTTTTCGGGAAGGTTCTCCTTTCCCTCCACCTCTAGTGTTAGGTTAAACTCCTCGATAATACGATCAAGAAAATCGACGCCTTCGCAATCGGAATACTTATTAAGAACGGTATTGAGCTCATCCTGCCTCACTATTTTTGCAATAAGCTGAACAACAAAGTGGGGCAACGGCTTAAGCAGCGCCGAATTACTTTCATTAATAACCTTAACTATGTCGATGTACATCATGTTTTTACCGATCGGATCCATTTTTACCGTGTTGCAAGAATTACTACTTCGTCTTTCGTAGAAAGCTACCTTATAGAACAAGAGCTAAGCGGCAGCGGCTCCTCGTAAACAGGTACCCGCATCCATATCCGTATATTTATTTTCATTTAGCATCCAGCCCATCCATCCGCATATCCGACGGCTGCCACTATGCCCTTCGGGTTTAGCACCTCGTCACAAACGCTAGGCAAAAAACCAGAGCGATACGTATCCATAAAAACGGCATGGTCGGCAGCAGGCCAACCGTGCCGGCTACTTGGCCAGCAGCGCTTGGGTATGTCTTACCAAATCGAGCCCGCCAACCTGTCCGTGACCCGGAATTACCACCCTTGCCGTTTTAAACCTGTCCAGAATCTTGGCTATGGTTGTTTTCCACTGAACAACATCGCCATCGGCGGTATTACCCAGCCCGCAGGCTCCGAGCTCCTTTACCATACAGCCGGGAAAGAGAATTCGTTCGGCAGGTAGCCAAACCACCACATTGTCTAACGAGTGCGCTGCCCCAAAATAGTAACAATTTATGGCTTTACCTCCTAAGCTGAGCACTAATGAATCCGTAAAACCACGAGCCGGCACGGGCACCCCCTTTGCCTTCGCAATTTCGATGGTCCTTTGGTTGGCATACGAGGGTATCCCACAGCTTTGCAGATAGCCTAACCCGCCCATACAGTCGACATGCCAGTGGTTGGGAATAAAACCAACCACCCTACACTTCAACGAATCGGCAACCCATTTTAGTATATCCCTGGTCAGCGAATCGGTACACGGCGTATCGAACAGAAACGCCTCCCCATTATTTACGTATACCATTCCGTTAGCCGCTATTCGGCCGTAGCTGAGTATTTCGGCATAGGAGGTGTGCACGTACACGTTATCCGACAGCTTAACCACCTCAATATCTTTCGACACCCTAATGGTTGCATGGTTAGCTTGGGCAGTGCCCACCAGCTGGGCAAGAAGTGGGATAAGGACAACGAGCAGCTTCTTCATAAGTATCTTACTTGATTTTTACACCAGCCAACATCGATGGGTGGTAGGCTTTACGGCTATACCACAACGTTGGTTACGCTAAGTAATGGGAAAGATAAGGTAGTTTTCAGTAAAAAGTAAATATAGTTTTGCAGAAACCACCCTCGAATGCGTGTACATTTAACACAACAGGACTAGCACCAGCGCTCTCTATCCCATTTTAACGAGTGCAAAAAAAGGACAAACAACTTTTCAGGAAACAGAAGCACTCCCCTTCGCCATACTCCTCTTAAGCTCACCCCCCAAACAGGCAGCTGGGATTCCGCCAGCCCAACACCAAAGGCCCCCACCCCCCAACACCAACCCAACCAAACGAAACGAAACCCCCAATAGCCCCACCGAAGCTAAATATAGATACAATTGTGCCAAACGAAACCTCAATTTTTTACTTTGAAAGTCCGCTTTCTTAAAATCATCCCAACAGCTGCCTTTTTTAAGCTCAAAAGGTTTCGTTTCCTATTTAGACAAATTCTAAAACTCGTCGAATTTAAAATTATGGCGTCGAATTTTAGTTTTACCCCGTCGGCATGGTTTCAGATGCCATCGCCTACTTTCATATGGCGTCGTTTTGTTTCGGTTTGTTTTTGTCGATATTTCAGATTCAATCGCACAGCTTCAGATGCTTTCGTAAGATCAAAAGTTGTCGTCGGAGATGCTCTTTACGCCATCTAAAAGTAAAATATGACATCTGTTGAGGTCTTTTCTTCATCGAACGAGCTCATGTTGCCATCTAAAAGTAAAATATGGCATCTTTCGAGGTCTTTTTCCCATCTCACCACCTCATGTTGCCATCTAAAAGTAAAAGATGGCATCTATCGTGGTCTTTTCCCCATCTTACAAGCTCATGCTTTCAACTAAAAATAAAATAGATCATCTGTCCATCCATTGTCCCCGTCTCATTGCCTTTTTCTTCGGCCAGTTTGGCCAGGTCGACATCGTACAACGCCAACTCTTCGCATAAAATCGAAAAGACGGCATCGAGTAAGCTTGCGCCTCCATCTCGTCCCCCATGTCCTTCCTGTTGTTAACGCCAACCGGTAAGAGTGGGGCTCTACCGCCAATCACGATTGAACCGGTACAAAAACAAAAGAGATGAAGCAGCTTGCCCCATCTCTTTTTTGGTTAGATTATAGAAAATAATCATTTCTTCTTCTTCAAGACTTCTACATCTTGCTTTTCGGCTTCGGCCTGGTAAGATGGAACATGCTTTCCGTGCTTACTCTTGTCTTTTTTAGGCTTCTTGTTTCCTGCTGCTCCCATTTGTAGAACCTCCAATTTAATTAAAATAAAACAGTTTAATTTACATTGAGTCGTGTTCGGTTATCAATTATAGCTGGACAGCTCACCCCTATTTCGTCAAAAAACGAGCCAAGCTGTAAGCTAGGGCAAAAAGGCAACAAACGGTGCCATAATGGCTCAATTTAGGAAAATCGGCACAGGTTGGCAGGCCATAAAGCACGCCAACCTCCTTTTCCGGCGTAATCGCCGAGCTATGACAGGCATCAAAACCTCGGTGTCATGCCAATATGGTGTTAGATGTATGACATCACCACCACCACCACCCAGCCGAGCCATAGTAAGGGTGATGTTGGGCTTTAGCCCAAGGAAAGCAGCAGTGTAGTACTAGGAAGCCCCTCTACCGAACATTCCTCACCTTCACATACCTCTCGCGTTTGGCAAAGCCATCATTCTTTACAAACTTCTTGAGCTGCTTTTTGGTAATGGTAACCTTGTATGCCATCAGGGTATCTTGGGGCACCTCCGTTAGCGCCTTTAACTTATCAATATCCTCCTTTGTACTAATGCTGCCTACCACCAGCAGCCCCTTTCGTAGCTGTAGGGTTTGTACCACCCAGCTTGCATTATCGGTCCGCGTATTGAGGAAGTAGTACCCCTTTAGCTTACGTACAACGTTGTCGTAGCTCATCCGAAACAGCGTATCAACCAGCTGGCGATGGCCAACCAAGCTGTCGCCTACCAACTTTACACGAAACCGATCGTGGGTTTCGAGATCTACAATCGAATCGCCAACCAGCTTCGAGGTGCTGTCGAGCTGGTTGGGGTGTACCTTAAAGGTGTAGTCGTACACCCGTCGTATTACCTTATCGCCAACAAACAGCGAGGAGCTGTCGTCCACGTTCAGGTACTGCCCCTGCAGCCGCTTGGGGAATTTCGGCAGGTTATCGGTGTCGGTTGGCTGTGGCTCGTTAAAGGTAACCGGTGGCTGACAGGCAAAAAGGCCTGCCAAAATAACAAGCGTAAAGAGAATGGCTAGTCGTTTCATAGTATGCGGTATTGATTAATTCATGCAAATCATAGGTATATAGATGCAGGCGTTATGCTTATCTGAAATTTTAACAATTTTATGGCATGTTCGCTGTCATGTAACGACAAGATAAATGTGGGAGCAAAGACTACCAAAAGTACATCAACAGCCAACCGTACATAGACAATTATTATGCCTACGTTATTTCTTTTTAATTATTTTTCTGTGTTCAGATGTTAGTAAAGTCGGTTTATTTATAATTAC
>CAXYUU010000121.1:0-8758 GCA_964292015.1 uncultured Acetobacteroides sp. | reverse complement strand
ATTGTGGGAAATAAAAAAAGCGCACCCCTTGGGGTTCCGCTTTCTGTATTCTGTTTAGGATTTACCTATCGTTTAAGCTTAGCCAACGGCTTTTGCTTGGTTGTATTTTTGGTTAGCCCATTTTTATACAGGTAGTAGGCACCTTGGTAGTACGATACCGCTTCGTTGAGTAGTGCCGGATCATTTGTGGCAGGAGTTAGGTTGTTGCTAGTCCTATCGTAGGTAAAGAACTGGTTTCTGCGCTGCACATCTAGAACAACCACCTTATCGCCTTTAATGTACCCCAACTTTTGGTAGGTGCCAATCAGGGCACGTTGTTCGTCGGGTTTCATGGTAAGAATATTCTTTCCAAAGAATTTTGATTCGTAGTTCCATCCCATTAAACCAAGTAGCGTTGGTGCAACGTCAATTTGGCTACACAGGGTTTCTACCTTTGCAGGTTTCACAATGTTAGGGTTGTATATGATAAATGGGATATGGTACTTTTCGATGTTCATACTCGATTTGCCGGCGCTGTTATTACAGTGGTCGGCCACAATAACAATGAGCGTATTCTTGAACCAAGGTTTACCCTTAGCTTCGCGAATGAGTTGGCCCATGGCATAGTCGGTATACTTTACGGCACCCTCACGTCCCGAACCCGAAGGAAGGTCGATACATCCCGAAGGATAGGTGTACGGGCGGTGATTTGAGGTGGTCATTACGTACTGGAAGAAGGGCTTGCCTGCTGCATACGAGCTGTCGGCTTCGGCAATCGACTTTTCGAAAAGATCGCCATCGCAAACACCCCAAGCGTTGGCAAACTTAGTTTCCTCCTTGGTAAAGAGGTTTCTATCTACCACCTTAAAGCCGTTATTGCCAAAGAAGTAGTTCATATTGTCGAAGTAGCCGTATCCACCATAAACAAATTTGGTATCGTATCCCTTTTCTTTAAATACCGAACCTAAGGTGTACAGGTTTTCGTTACCCGGACGGCGAACGATGCTTGAACCTGGGGTGGGAGGTATAGAAAGCGTGATGGCCTCCATTCCTCGTACTGTTCGAGTTCCCGTAGCGTAGAGGTTGCTGAATAGCAAGGCCTGGCTGGCAATGGAGTCGAGGTTGGGCGTTAGCTTTTCGGTATTTCCAAAGGCTCCTAGGAACGAGGCGCTAAGGCTTTCGTTACAGATTAGGATAACGTTGTAGCTTTTCTCTCCACCTACACCGGTAATCTTTCTGGTGATGTCGTCGGGATTGTTGCTGGTAAACTGGCTGCCTGCTGTAGCCATGTTTTTGCGCAACTCGGCAAGGGTGGTTTTATTGTCGTTATTGGAGTAAAACTTGATGTAGTCGAGCTCGTTATTGATGTATGCCGAACCTAACGAGTATACCCTGTTCTTGGCCAGCTCGCTGTTGTACTGGTTGTCGAAAAAGCGCTCGGTGTTCTGTCCGAAGGCGAAAAAGGCAACAAGGGGGAACAGAATAAAGAGGCCACCCACCTGAATACGTTGTAGGATGGTGGTGCTGATGCGTTCGGTGGCGGTAAGCCATTTTTTTCGGATGGCAACCACCACAACTGCTGTCGTAAAGATAGCCCAGAGCGATATTACCAGCGGCATGTTGTACGACTCGAAGATATTGTTGGCCACTTCCGACGTATATATCAGGTAGTCGATGGCAATAAAGTTGAATCGGGTGTTAAACTCCTCCCAAAAGAAGTACTCTGCAAAGGCCCCAAACATGGCTGCGGCAATGAGAATAACGTAGAAGACAACCGATGCCGACATCCTCCAACGCTTGTAAAAGGCGTTATCGGTTAGCAGCGTTATGAGTATGGAAAAAGGGATTAGCAGGTAGATTACCGAAACGATATCGTAGAAACCTCCCATCGAGTATACCTTAACTAGCTCCCAGATATTCCACGACACATCGGCGTGCGAAAAGATAAGTAGGTAGGTGCGGGTAACCATTGTAATGGCTAGGTATATGCCAATCAGGTTCAGCAGTCCCTTGAAACGGTTCAATAAAATTGATTTCAACATGGTATGTGGTGTATGAATTTCACGGCAGGCCAAAAATAGTGAAATATTTCTAGCGAAAAAGAAAAACGGAAATAGCACGGTGCTTTATAGGTAAAAAGCCAACGTGCTACTTCCGTTTTATTTATGGAGTTTATCCTTACTTGGTTGCCCCAACCATCGCTTCGAGCAGGTTTAGCTGCTCCTGAATTTGACGTTTCTGATTACCCTCTTTTTCTACTTTAACGGCAGCCTTTAGGTCGGGGATGGCGTCGGTTCGTTCGAGTTCTACGGTTAGCTTTGCTGCTAGAAGGCGTACCGCAAAGCTGCTATCGCGGATCATTTGGGGGATATACTTCTTTGCCGACCAGGCGCGGATGTCTACAATATGCTGCATGGCGGCCAGCTTCTGTTCGTTCGACTTAACGAGCATGCCGAAGTCCTCGTCCTGTTTGGCAAGCAGCTCGTCGGTGAACAGTATCTCCTTTTTGTGGATGTAAGGGCGAACAACGTTGCTGCTGTAGCTAACAATATTTCTGCTGGCGACAATACGAACAAGGCGGGGAATCATCCAGCGCATGCCCTGTGTTGCTTCGGGGTGTCCCACCACGGGTGCGGTCTTTCCCTTTTCGACGTTGGTAATAATTACAAACGGACGGTTGTTGGTCATGTTGGATGGGGTACCGGCTACGGTGTGTACGTCGCTTTTCATGGTGGCCAGCTCGGTGTACTTGTACTTCGAGTCCTTTGCAGGGATAAGCACCGGACCTTCGTAGTAAAGCGAGTGGTAGATGGTGCTATCGGCTAGCTCAGGGAATATTTTCTTTCCCTCCTCGGTGAGCGAGAATTGAACCATACCGTGTCCACGATGGTCGTGCTCTATGTCGATAGCTTGGGCAGCGCTAAGACCCAGCGATGGATATCCGGGTGTTTCGGAGAGGATGTAGGCTCCTGCGCATATCCCTACCACTCCCTTTCCCTGGGTTTTCACCAAGTCGATAATCTTTTGTTGACCTAGAATGCCAAGGCTACCGGTTTCGCTGCGTCCGCTGCCACCGGGGAAAAGGAAAACATCGATATCGTTGGCCGCACCACTCATGATATCGGCTGCCGACACTATGCGAGCCCGAATACCGCTATCGATGCGGAGCGCCTCAATGGCATCGCTGATGCAGTCGGGGCTATCGCCATTCTTGTCGAATACGCCCACGTGGATGAGCGCCCTCTTTTTGCCCACTTTTGTGCGGGCTTCGGCCTGCGTAAATATGGCCACTGCCACCATCAGGATGAGCAGGTAGGTTGTTATTTTCATATCTCTGTTGCTTTTGTTTACGACAATGTGATGAGCTCTAATGGCTCCTTAAGCCCCATCGTTTAGGGGTGAACCGATCGGATCGTCTTCCCAGCAGCTGTCTGCAACGAAAAAAGTTCGCCGATAAGCTTGCAGGTAGCTGTCTGCAACGAAAAAAGTTCGCTGATAGGCTTGCCGGTAGCTGCCTGCAACGAAAAAAGTTCGCTGATAGGCTTGCAGGTAGCTGTCTGCAACGAAAAAAGTTCGCTGATAGGCTTGCAGGTAGCTATCTGCAACGAAAAAAGTTCGCTGATAGGCTTGCAGGTAGCTGTCTGCAACGAAAAAAGTTCGCCGATAGGCTTGCAGGTACCTGTCTGCAACGAAAAAAGTTCGCTGACAAGCTTGCAGGTACCTGTATTGGGGGGGGAGTTCGCAGGTAGCCTTCCCCGACCTTTGTCGAGCTACCTGTCGGCTACTCCAAATTCGGTAGAGTAGGTTTTTAGCACCAGGCTATCGAGCCAGCTGTAGAAGAGGGTGATGTCGTTTTCTCCTACCTTGTCGTTCCTCCATACCTTTAGATTCTCCTCCGTCTTTTTGAAGATGTCATTTTCTACCGCCTCAATCTTCTGAACGTAGCCCGTTTTTTCGAGGTTGATGAGCTTGGATATTTGTAGGTAGCGTTCGCCTCCCGAACGTTTGATTGGGTAGCACTGATCCATAAGCTGCAGCGCCATACGGTTGAGCGGTGCATTCCCTTGGCTATCCCTCACGAGCATTTTGGGAAGGTTCTGTCCGCCTTTTACCCAAATAGGAAGGGCTACACAGGTGTTGGGGAAACCAACCAAGGTCCATATGGTGGTGAGCTCAGGCGATTCGTTGGGCTTAACGCCATGTACGAGGATAACCGAGGTGGTTTCGCTACGGGTAATCAGGTCGTCGGAGCTAACAAAATGGTTGCCAGCGGGTATCTTTTCGAATTCGTCGCGGTAGTTGCGGTTGATGATGGGGTTCTTGAAGCAGCGCGAGAACTCCTGAATGATTGTTTTACAGTCTAACGATCCCCTACCATCGGCAGCAAACAGGAGATCCTGGGCGGTTTGGAAGCGTACAAATCCGTAGCCAACATCTTTTTTTCCGGTAAACGAAAAGTTGGTGCGAAGTACATATCCGTTGGGTGCCACTGCCGGGTCGTTGGCGTCGAATTTGGTGACGGTGTAGTTGTTTACCTCGTAAAAGGCGGCACCTCCCTTAGCATCGATAACCCCAAAGTGTGCCGCTAGCCCCATTGGTTTGGGGTTGTTTTTAAGCAGCTCCTCAAACTCTTCGAGCGTGGCGCAGCTTTGGAGGGCCTTGCGCATAAAGTATCCTTCGAGATCTTTCTTGGAGGTGGTATCGTCTAGGTTTACGTTAAACGAGGCGCTATTCATAATGGAGAATCCGGCAGCATTGGATCCACCCCATACCTGTTTTCCATCAGTATCTTCGGAGTTGATTAGGCCAACGTAGCTATACTTGCCATCACTAAAGTACATCATGCTATTTTTGGCATAGTCCGAATCGCGAACCTTCCACATTAGTGGGCGGCCATCCTTGGTGTACTTACCCGAGATTATGGCGGTGGTGCAGGCTAGTCCCTGTTGAAGTATACAGACAAGGAGAAGGGCTAAAAGTAGAATGCGTTTCATTGGTTAAGTATGGTTTGGTAGTAAGATCCGCCCTGCCGGTTATGATTCGTGATGGAAGATGGCGATACCTGCTACCGTGATTTTTACTGTTAATAGAATTAGCTGTACAAATGTAGCGGAATATCGATCTGTCGATTTTAAATGGAGGGTAAAATCTGAGAATAATTCGGCTTAGAGGTATGTGGTTTCCATCTTTTTCCTGTTGAAAAGTAGTTAGGTTGGCTGAGGGCACGCTTCCAACGGTTGATTAGCTGTTGTTTACAGATGGCTGCTTCGGCGATTAGGTCTGTTAAAAAAACAGAAATAAAGAATGGTAGAATATCAAGGGATAAATTAATACATACATTTGACCCATCTGAAAAGGCAAAAAAGCGATGGATAACAATTTTTACATAGTAGGCACAACCGCACCGAAGAGCACTTCTGCTCCGCGTTCGCTTGCTATTTCATCCGCTTTTATCTCCTCTAGCCTTAACCGACGGGAAAACCGGCGGTAGTTATCTCTTGCCCCAACAGGGCATCAACTACATCTTTCTTACTTGCAGCGTCCGCTACTGGCATTTGCCATACGGGTATCGTATATTAGCCTTTTCTGCAGGTAACCGTTAAGTCGCCTCGTGCGACCCCATCTCAACTAGTTATCACCGTACAATTTTACAGGCATCATGCACATTGATGATTTTGTGGTAATGGTGGCATCTGCCAACCACATCAACTACAGCCAAGCAATCGTCGACGAGATGGCCGAATCGGCCAAACAGCGAGGCACCGGTATTGCCAAACGTTCTCCTGCTTACGTAACCCAAAAAATTGAGGAAGGAAAAGCCATCATCGCCCTTTACAAAGGTGTCGAGTGGGCCGGCTTTTGCTACATCGAAACCTGGGGCGATAAGGAGTACGTGGCCAACTCAGGTCTTATTGTTGCTCCTCAGTTTCGTAAGGTTGGCCTAGCTAAAAAGATTAAGGAGAAGGCCTTCGAGCTGTCGCGTGCCAAGTATCCTACCTCTAAGCTGTTTGGACTTACCACCGGGTTGGCGGTAATGAAGATCAACTCGGAGCTGGGCTACGTGCCCGTTACCTACTCGGAACTCACCATCGACGAGTCGTTTTGGAAGGGCTGCGAGAGCTGCGTTAACTTCCCCATTCTGATGAGCAAGGAACGTAAAAACTGTCTTTGTACGGCGATGATTTTCGATCCGGCCAAGCAAAAGGAGGATAACGCTCCGCTGGAGGACTTCAAAAAGAAGTCGAAGCTTTACGAGCGCTTTATGAGGCTTAAGGAGTTTATCCTGCTGAAGGGTAGGTTTTTTATGGCGGCGTTAGCGTCCTAATTAGAATCAAGAGATGTGAGATGGTAGATATGAGATGTTAGATATGAGACATTAGACATGAGATGTGAGAAATGAGGGGTAGAATAGTGTCATATCTCATATCTCATATCTCAAGTCTCAAATCTCAAGTCTCAAGTCTCACCTCTGAAATCTCAAAAAAACATTCCAATGTCAAAAGAAAAAGTTGTTTTAGCATATAGCGGTGGTTTGGATACCACCTTCTGCGCTCTGTTTTTAAGTAAGGAGCTTGGTCACGAGGTGCATGCCGTAATGGTAGACACGGGTGGCTACACCGCCGACGAGCTGATGGCCATTCAGACTAAGGCTCTTAGCCTAGGTATTGCCTCGTACAAGTGCGTACACATTACCGACGAGTTCTATCAGAAGTGCATCAAGTACCTTGTGATGGGCAACGTGCTTAAGAATAACACCTACCCGTTGAGCGTTAGCGCCGAGCGCGTTTTCCAGGCTATTGCCATTGCGCAGTACGCAAAGGAGATGCAGGCCGATGCCATTGCCCACGGTAGCACGGGTGCCGGTAACGACCAGGTACGTTTCGACTTGGTGTTTAACGCCATCGCCCCCAATGCGCGTATCATTACGCCAATTCGCGACTTTAAGTTCTCGCGCGAGCACGAAATCGAATTCCTAAAGAAGTACGGTGTAGAGTTCGAGGCCAAGAAGGCCACCTACTCGCTTAACGTGGGTATCTGGGGAACGTCGGTTGGCGGGAAGGAGACCCTTTCGTCGCACGGCCAGCTGCCCGAGGAGGCCTACCCAACCCAGTGCACCGCCACCCAGCCGCTCGATGTGGAGCTTACCTTCGAAAAGGGCGAGCTGCAGGCTGTCGATGGAAAGGTTTACGATAACCCCGTTGAGGCTATCCACGCGCTAAACGCCATTGCTGGTCCTTACGGAATTGGGCGCGATATCCACGTTGGCGATACCATCATCGGCATAAAGGGGCGTGTCGGATTCGAGGCCGCTGCACCATACCTTATTATTAAGGCTCACCACCTGCTCGAAAAGCATACCCTTACCAAGTGGCAGCAGTTTATTAAAACGCAGCTGGCCGACTGGTACGGCACCCTTCTTCACGAGGGACAGTATCTCGATCCAACGCTCCGTAATATCGAGGCGTTCTTCGAGAGCTCGCAGCAGTACGTTAGCGGCAAGGTGTTCGTCACCCTATACCAGTACCGCTTCCAGCTAAACGGTATCGAGTCCGATCACGACTTGATGTCGAGCAAGTTTGGCGCCTACGGCGAGGATAACAAGTCGTGGAGCGGCGACGATGTACGTGGCTTTGCCAAGATCCTGGGCAACCAGCTTTCAATCTTCCAAAAGGTAAATGGGGTAGAGTTTTAAATACAGACTATAGACATTAGATAATAGATGTTAGACGTACGCATTGCATAGTCTAACATCTAAAGTCTAGCATCTAAAGTCTAACATCTAAGCTATGATTAAAGCCGGAATTATAGGTGGTGCAGGGTACACCGGAGGCGAGCTTATCCGCTTGCTCATTAACCATCCTGCCGTAGAGATAGCCTTTGTAAACAGCAGCTCCAACGCGGGTAGCTACGTGTACGACGTACATACCGACCTGTTTGGCGATACCGACCTGCGCTTTACCAGCGAGGTGTTGTCCGATATCGACGTTCTGTTCCTATGCGTGGCCCACGGTGATGCCCGAAAGTTCCTAGCCGCGAATGCGATTCCTTCGAGCGTAAAGATTATCGACCTAAGCCAAGACTTTAGGATTAAGGGGACATCGCCCGATGGAGCGAGCTTTGTTTACGGCCTACCGGAGATTAACAAACAGCTTATATACACTGCCAATTATATCGCAAACCCGGGTTGCTTTGCAACCTGTCTGCAGCTGGGGCTACTACCCCTAGCTGCAAATGGTTTGCTAACCGATGAGCTTCACATCACCGGGGTAACGGGGAGCACGGGTGCCGGACAAAAGCCCAGCACGTCGACCCACTTTAGCTGGCGTTCGAATAACCTGTCGACCTACAAGGCGTTCGAGCATCAGCACCTAAAGGAGATTACCCAGAGCGTGGTGCAGCTGCAGCCCGGTTACAGGCAGGCCATCAACTTTATTCCCTACCGTGGCGATTTTGCCCGAGGCATTATTGCCACCATCCATACCAAGTTTAGTGGTACGGAGCAGGAGGCAGTGGCGCTCTACCAAAAGTTCTACCAGGGGCAACCCTTTACGCATGTTTCGACCAGGAACATCGACCTAAAGCAGGTGGTAAACACCAACAAGTGCTTGGTGTATGTGGAGAAGCATGGCGACTATATTTTAGTAACCAGCATCATCGACAACCTGCTTAAGGGCGCATCGGGACAGGCGGTTCAGAACATGAACCTCATGTTTGGCCTCGACGAAACCACCGGGTTGAAGCTAAAAGCGGTGGCGTATAAAAAACAGACTTTAGACGA
>CAXYUU010000120.1:0-8824 GCA_964292015.1 uncultured Acetobacteroides sp. | reverse complement strand
GAGCCAAGGAGTTGAGTAGGAACGTAGTGTTTCTTATTCCAATTTGGGGCCTTCCTCCAACAGTGGTTTCGGACGATGGAGAGGTAACCCTTGATGCAGGTCCTGGATTTTCGGATTACACGTGGAGTACCTTCGAAAAAGACCAACGTATCGTGGTGTCTAAAAGCGGAAACTTCAAGGTAAAAATAACCGATGCAAACTTGTGCTCGAGTACGTACAGCACCGATGTTCTGTTTATCAGAAACGACCTATCCGTAGATCTTACATCGACTTACGGAACCGGCAGCACCATTTGTTCGGGAAGTAGCGAATATCCGGTAACCATCAACATTACCAATACGGGCAACGACACGCCAAAAGCGGGAACAAAGATTCCGGTGTCCTACAAGTACGGTAGCACCGAGGTACACGAGGAGTTTACGCTACTTGAAGATTTAGCCCCGGCTACGAGCATCAGCTATAGTTTTACCAAAAAAGCAGTATTTACCACGGCTCAACCCGTTGCCATTTCGGCAATGATAACGCTCGACGATGCCGATTTAACCAATAACTTCACCAAGATTGTCAACATTACCGTTAACCAAACCCCTACGGTAAGCCTAGGGCCCGATGTTAACACCTCCGAAGCGAGCTACACCATCATACCAACCGTAACCCCACCGCTAAGTACCTACAAATACCTTTGGAATACGGCCACTACCGCCACTGTCCTTTCGGTAAATAAATCCGGTACCTACTCGCTAACGGTAAACAACCAAGGATGTAGTGCTTCCGACGAGGTTTTGGTAAGCTTTAACAAGCAGGACATTTCGATGATATCGGTGGATAGCCCTACGGATAGATGCTTTGCAACAACCGACCAAGACGTTGCCGTAACCTTTAAAAACACCGGCTACGAGCCCGTTATTGCTGGTACAAAAATTACCCTAAGCTACGTAGTGGGTACCTTTAACGCTACCGAGGACATAACGCTCAATACCGACTTTGCCGTAGGAGCCACCCAAAAGTACACGTTTACCAAAAAGGTAACCGCCCTTGCTGCCGCAACCTACGCTCCAACGGCTACCGCCTTCTATACCGGCGATGGTGTTCCGGCAAACAACACAGCTACCGGTAGCTTTACAATAAAACCACTACCGACAATTTCGCTGCCCAATCCGACGATGGCCAATGGTACCCAAGTAGCTATTTCGGGACCCGATGGCATGACCAAGTACGCTTGGAGTACGGGCGAAACTACCCAAGCCATCACCGTTAACAAGGAGGGCACCTACACGCTTTCTGTTACCGATGCCAACGGCTGCTCTAATACAAAAAGCACGCAGGTACTTTTCACCCCCGACATCGAGCTCGTTTCGGTTGTTAGCACCGACATTTGTCAAAATCCGTTGGCTCAACCAATAACCGTTAAGATCAAGAACCTATCGGCAAACCCAATAGCGAATGGCACCGTACTCACCTTTAGCGGTAAGATAAACGGCATCGACTTTACCGAAGTACAACCCTTAGGTTCAGCATTAGCGTCGCTTGCCACTGCTAGCATAACCCTCACCAAATCGCTTCCAAATGCCGTCACAGAGCAGTACCCGTTTGAAGTGGAGGTTAAGGTTCCTAACGAGGTAAACTTGTCGAACAATAGTAAAACGGTAACCATTACCGTAAATCCAAGTCCAGTGTTCGATCTTCCCGCCGATATGGTGTCAACAAAAAACAAGGAAACCATTGATGGCCCAGCAGGAATGGCATCGTACCTGTGGAGTAACGGGGAAAAAACGCAGTCGATAACGGTAACCCAATCGGGAACATACACCTTAAAAGTAACCAACGATAAAGGATGTCCTACCGAGAAATCCATTTCGGTAAAGTTTAAAGGAGGCGACATTGCGTTAAAATCGATCGCCAACTCTGCAAAGTTATGCCAATCGGGAATTACAACACCTCTTACGCTGGTAGTCGGAAACGATGGCCTAATGGCCATTTCGAAAGGTGAAACCATCAATGTTTCGATCAAAATCGATGGTGTAGCAACAACCGAAGACTTTGTGCTTGCCGAAGATTTACTGCCTCAAGCCACCACCACCATCACCCTTAAAGGAGGCTTACCCCCATCGACAGTCGGGAAAACAGTAACTGCCGAGGTTAGCGTTACCTTCCTGTACGACGTTAACAGCAGCAACGCCACCGCATCCAAAACATTCGTTGTGGTTGCCAGCCCTACCTTCAGCGTCGACATTAAAACGGTAACCAGCAAGAGCGAGGCTACGCTTACCGCCAGCAAAGCCGACCTCACCTACGTGTGGTCGACAAAGGCAACAAGCAAAGCAATTACCGTTTATGAGAATAGCGTGTATAAGGTAATCGGCACAAACACCGATGGATGCTCGCTTACCAAAGACGTATCGGTAGACTTCCTTATTTCGTCGAGCAACAACTACATCATGGTTTACCCTGTAGTGAGCCAAACAAAATGCTACGAAGGAATCAAATCCCCGTTTGAAGTAAAGCTTGTAAACGAAAGCTTAAATACGATTGTTCCAATTGGCACCGACGTAAAAGTGTCGTGTACCTACCAAATTGCCAAAACAAACGGAACGCTGGCGGAGTACAAATTCAGCGGAACCACCAAGCTTAGCAACGCGTTGACCCCGGGTAATTTTGCAACCTACCGCTTTACCAATATGGTAGTGCAGGGAAAAACAATCGACAACATCCTCGAAGAAAACGCAGGAAAGCAAACCGTGTCGGGATTTACGGAAGTAAACAGCAAGCCCAGCACAACTAAAACAACCCAATTCGAAATATACCCCATACCTGTGGTAGACTTAGGTAACGAGATTATTTACCGTCCTCTCCCAGGAGTGCTGAAGGTTAACCTGTCGAACGACTACTCCTTTACGTGGAGTACAGGGCAAAAAAACATCAGCAGCATTATTATTAGCGAGGAAGGAAAGTATTGGGTTTCGGTAACCAGCAAAGCTGGCTGCACCGCTTCCGATACGGTTACGGTAAAAAAGGGTTCAGAAGATGCCAAGCTGCTGATCAACATCTACCCCAACCCAGCCTCTTCGACGGTTAATTTCGAGGCGTTCAACACCGACAATGTGGATATTACCATTGACCTGTTCTCCTCGAATGGAACGCTACTCGAGTCGAGACTCTTTCCCACAACATCGCAAGCGGTGATGCTCAACTACGACATTAGCCGGTTAGAATCGGGTACCTATGCGGTTGTTGCCCGAACCAAGGATAAAAAGATCGCAAAAATACTTGTTGTAACCCGGTAGCAACACCGGCAACACAACAGCCCAACAAACGGGCAGAAAGCACCACGGTGGCGCTTTCTGCCCGTTTTTGGTAACAGCAAGATCTTATGGAAATAGGCAAACCCATTGGAAATTTTCACTTGTAAAAGCAAATTCACGAGTAAGATCGTTAAAAGAGGAGCATTTACTATGGGCACAAAAAAAGCAACTCGACAGCAGATAGAATCGCCACTCGGCAATATGGCACCAGCACTTCGAACCAATGCATACAGGGATTCATCCAAAATTTAGCCAACGTCTCAACCCATAATTCACATTTCCACGTGTAAATTAATTTCCGCTGGCGGCGGAAGTACATTTACACGTGAAAATAGTTTTCCGCTACTTGCGGAAGTACATTTACAAGTAGAAATGGCATTCCGCTACTTGCGGAAGTGCATTTACAAGTGGAAATGACTTTCCGCTACCAGCGGAAGTACATTTACAAGTGGAAATGCCATTCCGCTGCCAGCGGAAGTACATTTCCACTTGTAAATGGATTAACCGCGGTAGCGCACCACCAACTTTCCCGATCATGACCTCTGGGACTATCATCGGACTAACCGCTAGGCCTAGCTTACTGCACCTATAAAACCGCAAGACCTCGTAATCTTGATTCGCTAAGCTCAACCTCCAATTTATTCCGAGTATTAACCGATAAAAAAGAGGAAGAAAGAAGTGGTAGACCGAAAGTAGAATTTCTACAGCTGGGCAAAATGCCAACAGCAGGACGAGAATAAAACCCGTACATACACTACGGACGGAGGTTCTACCCGATAAGCAGGAAGAAAATCGTACCGTATGGCACAAAAAAAGATGGGGAAGAATTTCTTCTCCCCCATCCTACTATACTAGCTTACGCTACTATTCAAGTTCAATCAGCAGCTGACCTTTTGGAACCTTATCGCCTACCGTTACAACGATAGCCTTAACGGTGGCATCAAAAGGAGCTTTGACGATAGTGTGCATTTTCATTGCTTCAAAAAGAAACATATCGGACCCAGCCTTAATAACATCGCCAACTTTAACATTTATTCCCAGAACAGTTCCGGGCAGAAATGAGGTGATCATTTTAGGGTTTGGTCTCTCCCACGCTTTACGGTTGGCATACCTTTCGGGAACAATAGTCTCGTAGGTGGTATCATCAACAATAAAAGCGGTGTATTGGGATTTTACATCCTCTGTACTACTCATATTCACAACGATTAAAATGGAGGAATTCCGTGCTTACGTGCTGGACGTTCTACAACCTTCTCGAGTGAAATTTCGAGTGCGTGAATAAGGAACTTGCGCGTTTCCTGAGGCTCGATAACGCTATCGATATAGCCCTTGGCAGCGGCAACGTAAGGGTTGGCAAACATCTCCTTGTACTCCTCAACTTTCAGCTTGCGCATTTCGTCGGGGTTTTCGGCCTCCATAATTTCCTTACGGAAGATGATGTTAGCAGCACCTTCGGGACCCATAACCGCAATTTCGGCAAGTGGCCAAGCAAACACAAAGTCGGCTTGAAGGTGGCGCGAGTTCATGGCGATATATCCACCACCGTAAGCCTTACGAAGGATAACGGTAATACGTGGAACAGTAGCCTCGCTATAAGCGTAAAGCATTTTTGCTCCGTGACGGATAACCCCTTGATGCTCCTGATCCACACCTGGAAGGTATCCAGGAAGGTCTTCGAGAGTTACCAGCGGAATGTTAAACGCATCGCAAAAGCGAATGAAACGGGCAGCCTTATCCGACGAATCGCAGTCGAGCACACCCGCAAGAACCTTTGGGTTATTCGCAACAAAGCCAATGGTATCGCCATTTAAGCGGCCAAAACCAATAACAATGTTTTGAGCCCACAATTCCTGTATTTCGAAGAAGTCAGAATCATCAACAATGGCGCGAATCACATCGCGAACGTCGTATGGTTTGTTAGGATTATCAGGAACGATATTCTCAATTTTGAACTGAGGATTTGGATGCTTAGGCTCAAAGCGAAGAGCCTTCTTGCTGTTATTCCAAGGAATAAAAGTAATCAGCTTTTTGATTTGGTCGAAACATTCCGCCTCGCTCTTGGCAAAGAAGTGTGCGTTACCGGTAATCTCGCAGTGAACGCGGGCACCACCAAGCTCCTCTTGGGTAATTTCTTCACCAAGCACCGATTTGATAACTTCAGGTCCGGTGATAAACATCTTAGAGATGTTATCTACAACGAAAACAAAGTCGGTAAGCGCTGGAGAATAAACCGCACCACCTGCACAAGGGCCTAGAATTACCGAAATCTGAGGAATCACCCCACTAGCGATCGTGTTACGGTAGAAAATTTCGCCGTAGCCAGCCAGCGAGTTAACGCCTTCCTGAATACGAGCACCACCCGAGTCGTTAATTCCGATTAGCGGCATACGCATCTTAATGGCGTAATCCATAATTTTGGTGATCTTACGAGCATGCATAAGCCCAAGCGAACCACCCATAACTGTAAAATCCTGAGCGAAAATCGCTACAGGCGAACCAAATATCGTACCTGTTCCAATTACCACACCATCACCGGCGAGCACTTTACTATCCATTCCAAATTCGCGAGCCGAATGCTCTACAAATAGGTCATACTCATGAAATGAACTTTCATCCAAAAGGGCGAGAATACGCTCACGTGCGGTCATTTTTCCCATCGCCTGTTGCTTCGCAATAGCCTTCGGGCCACCTCCTTGTTGTACTTCCTCCTTGCGCTTCTTAAGCTCAAGGATTTTCTTTTTCAAAGGCATGTGTTTTTTTTGTGTTAGTTGATAACTCGTAAGATGTAGATTAATCCAACATCCACATTTAAAATCAAGTTACAATTCTAGCTATTCTATTCCAATTACAAGCAGAAGTGTTAGTTCTTTAACATCAAAACTTCACACCGACACCAAAATATTAAGAAATAAATCGCAAAAAAAAGAGGCAAACAGTGCCTCTTTTTTTTCTACTTCGGTGTTTTCCAGTATAGATACATAGCAATAAAGGCATACATTATATTAGGTACCCAAATTGCAATATTTGCAGAAATAATGCCACCAATTGCAAACATCTCACTAAACCTCATAAAAAGCAGGTAGGAAAACCCTATTAAAAAGCCTAATCCAATATGAAGACCCGTTCCTCCCCGAACTTTTCGAGAAGAGAAGGATACGCCTATTAGCGTTAGTATAAAGGTACTTAAGGGATAGGCATACCGCTTATTCATTTCGGCTTGAAGAAACTCGACATCGTCGGCTCCTCGCTTTTTCTGCCTGTCAATTTGCGCCGAAAGCTCAAACAAGTTCATTGTCTCGACCACATTCGAACGCTGCGACAGCTCCTTTCCGCTAAGATCAATAAGGGTGTCGAGCTTCTCGCCCCGCTTAACAACCTCCTTACTACTTAAAATCTCACGAATATAGTAGTTGTAGGCTGTCCACTTTCCACTGGTCGAATCCCAAACGGCATAATCGCAAATCAGCTTCGACTTCAGCTTATTCCCCTCGAACTTTTCCAACGAAAACCGCGATGCAATTTTACCAACAACCATAAAGCTTTCCATGTACACAAAGGTGTTAGGAGACAGCTGTCGGTGTATGTTGGTTTCTGTATTCTGAAACTGCTTTTTTACATACTTATTTTCAAAGTCGATTTTCACCTCGTTCGCTCGCGGTATGACAAAGCCAACCAGCACGAAGTTAAGAACGGCAATAAAGAGAGATGCTACAAAGTATGGGTATAAAAAGCGCTTAAAGCTAACCCCACTCGCCAAAATGGCCACAATCTCGGTATTACCCGCCATCATGGAGGTAAAGAAAATAACCGCAACAAAGGTAAACAGCGAGCTGAAAAGGCTGGCGAAGTAAGGTATAAAGTTCATGTAGTAGTCGAAGATAATCGCCCTCAATGGAGCATTCTTCTCCATGAAATCGTCGATTTTTTCGGCTGCATCAAAAACAACAGCAATACCAATAATAATAAGAAGCGCAAAGAAATAAGTTCCTATAAACTTTTTAATAATATATATATCAAGGCGCATAAAGAGTTTCAACTTCATCCTTAAAATGTTTTTATGCTTTCAAATTTACAAAAGCAGCAGAAGAACTAAGCTAATTAGTGTAATTGTTCTGCAAATATTACAATCGAGTGGCGAGCTTAGGCACCATCATGTCTTTCCACTGAGCAAAATCGCCTGCAATAATATGCCTACGAGCCTCCTTTACCAACCAAAGGTAAAAGGCAAGGTTATGCATCGATCCAATCTGAGCACCAAGCATTTCATTCGAGATGAAAAGATGTCGAAGGTACGCTTTTGTGTAGGTTGTATCAACAAATGCCACACCATTGGAATCGATTGGCGAAAAGTCTTCGCGCCACTTTAAATTGCGAATATTAATGATCCCTTCACTGGTAAATAGCATTCCATTACGCCCGTTTCGGGTGGGCATTACGCAATCGAACATATCCACACCGCGCGAAATACCTTCCAGAATATTCACAGGAGTACCAACCCCCATTAAGTAGCGAGGCTTATTAGCAGGAAGAATCTCGTTAACCACCTCTATCATTTCGTACATATGCTCTACCGGCTCGCCAACCGCTAAACCTCCGATAGCATACCCTTCCCTATTGAGAGATGCGGCATGTTCTGCCGCTTTTCGTCGCAATTCGGGGTAAACACAACCCTGAACAATGGGGAAAAGTGCTTGCGAGTAACCGTACAGCCCTTCGGTTTCGTCGAAACGCTTAATGCACCGATCGAGCCACCCTTGTGTAAGGGTAAGCGACTTGCTGGCATACTCATACGTTGCCGTACCTGGAGGACACTCATCAAATGCCATTATTATATCGGCACCTATAACCCGTTGGGTATCCATCACATTTTCGGGAGTGAATAGATGCTTCGATCCATCAATGTGCGATCGGAAGGTGCAGCCTTCGGGCGTTAGCTTACGATTTTCGGCCAATGAAAAAACCTGATACCCTCCGCTATCGGTAAGTATGGGCCTATCCCAAGCGCTAAACTTATGTAGACCACCAGCACCTTTAAGCACATCCAACCCAGGTCGAAGGTACAAATGGTAGGTATTGCCTAATATAATTTCAGCTTTTATCTCTTCCTTTAAATCGCGGTGAAACACACCCTTAACGGTTGCAACCGTTCCTACGGGCATAAATATAGGCGTATGTATTTGCCCGTGATCGGTGGTAATAATACCTGCACGTGCTTTAGAGCCAACATCAGTGGCGGAAAGTTCGAAATTCATTGTCCTCTTTAGTTGAAAATGAGCGCAAAAATAGCTAATTATACCGCGTAAACTACAACATCATACATAATAAGCACTTTTGGCAAGTGTTAAGTAATTTACAACAAGCAAATAATATGAAAACGATAGCTCAAAATGCCAAAAATCTTTGATAAAATTGCCGATTATTTTTTAGCATAACATGGCGTACACTTTCTTCAGCGAATTAGAGACTTACCAGCTAGCATTCCTTACATTTTTAGCAATCCCATCTCCTATACAACTGGGATA
>CAXYUU010000119.1:0-8844 GCA_964292015.1 uncultured Acetobacteroides sp. | reverse complement strand
TAGTGCTCGTCGGAGAGCTTCATAAAGTCGATGCCCGTTTGGCGAATCATCATGGCCAGCTCGCGGGTGGTGAGCACGTAGTCCACATCCTGGTAGCCGCTATCGCGCATCTCGGGGCGCGTGGCCTCGAACTTCTTGGCGGTGCAGGGCATAATCGACACCGATATCATATTTGCCGGATCGATGCCTTTTTTGCGGGCGTAGTAGGTTTTGGCCAGCGCGCCAAACATCTGCTGGGGCGACTTGCAGGTCGATAGGTTGTCGAGCATATCGGGGTAAAGGTGCTCCTGAAACTTGATCCAGCCCGGCGAGCAGGAGGTCATCATAGGTAGGGCAACGGCTTCGCCATCTACCAGCGCCCGCTTGAGCCGGCCGAGCAGCTCGGCGGTCTCCTCCACAATGGTAAGGTCGGCGGTAAAGTCAGTATCCAGCACGCTGTCGAACCCCACCAGCTTAAGTGCCGACACCAGCTTGCCGGTAACGCGCGTTCCGGGAGGAAAGCCGAGGTCTTCGCCCAGTGCTGCCCGCACGGCTGGCGCGGTTTGCACCACCACGTACTTGCTAGGGTCGTTTATCGACTTCCAAACCTCCTCGATGTAGCTCTGCTCCACCAGCGCAGCCGTTGGACAGCGGTTGACGCACTGGCCGCAGTTGGTACAAATCACCTCCGAAAGCGGCTTGCCCATAAAGGTCGATATCACCTGCCGATCGCCCTTGTAGGCAACCGCAAGGGCGCCTATTCCCTGCAGCTCGTCGCAGGTGCGCACGCAGCGCTGGCAGCGGATGCACTTGGTGTCGTCCTTAATGATGGAGGGGGTCGACCGATCGACCTTATGATTTTTGAACTTCAGCAGGTTCATAAAGGTGTACTCGCCGATACGGTACTCGGCGGCCAGCTCCTGCAGCTCGCAGCTACCATTCTTAAAGCAGCGCGTGCAGTCGGCGTTATGCTCCGACAGCAGCAGCTCGATAACGTGCTTGCGCGCCGTGCGCACCTTTTCGCTGTTGGTAAACACCTCCATGCCCTCGGCCACCGGCGTAGCGCACGATGCCGACAGCAGCTTCGACCCCCTTACCTCCACCACGCAAACGCGGCAGTTGCCCGCAATCGACAGGTCGGGATGATGGCATAGCGTGGGGATGTTAAAGTTTAGCGTCTTGGCCGCTTCGAGGATGGTGGTGCCCTCGCGAACCGATATCGCGATGTTGTTTATCTTGAGGTTTACCTTAAACTCGTTCATGGCTGATGTGGTTTTAGTAGATGATCTCCTCGCGGAAGTTGTCGACAATGGAGTTAAACGGGTTGGCCACCGACTGGCCCAAGCCACACTTGGAGGCAATCTTCATGGTAGCAGCCAGCTTCTTCAGGTCGTCGAGGTACTCGGGCTTGCGCTCGCCGCGCTTTACCGCCTCGATCCCCTTAAGCAGCTGCTGGCAACCCACGCGGCAGGGCGTACACTGCCCGCACGACTCCTCGCAGAAGAACTCGAGGTAGTCGTGTAGCACGTTGTACATCGAGCGGGTGGAGTTGAAAACCATCATCGAACCACCCGTCGGGATTCCTTCGAACCCAATAATGGTATCCTTAAACAGCTTGCGCGGAACGCAATGCCCCGAAGCACCACCCACCTGCACCGCCTTGGTATCGCCATCGCCAAACTCCGACACAAACTCGTCGAGTAGCATGCCCAGCTCTAGCTCGTAGATACCCGCAATGGGCGTATCGCCCGACACCGAAAACACCTTCGACCCACACGAGTCCTTCGTCCCCATTTTGCGGAACTGTTCGGCACCAAGCCGGGCAATCATGGTGATGTACACCAGCGTCTCCACGTTGTTAATTACCGTCGGCTTGCCGTCGAAACCGTACTGGGTGGGGTATGGGGGCTTGTTGCGTGGCTCGCCGCGCTTTCCCTCCATGCTCTCGAACAGGGCAGTCTCCTCACCGCAGATGTAGGCACCGCTGCCGCTCTTCACGCCAATGGTAAAGTTGATGTCCAACTCCTGCAGCGTTGCATTAAAGGTTTCGATATTCCTCAGCAGCTCGGGTAGCAAAAAGTTGTACTCGCCCCTTAGGTAGATGTACCCGCTTTGTGCCCCAACGGCGTACCCGCAGATGGCCATCCCGGTGAGCACCTTAAAGGGAACCGTTTGAAGAATCTCGCGATCCTTAAACGTGCCGGGTTCGCCCTCGTCGGCGTTGCACACCACGTACTTTACCGCGCTATCCTCGGTTTTGGCGAAGCGCCACTTTAGTCCGGTAGGAAAACCTGCCCCACCCCTGCCCCGAAGACCCGAGTCGATAACCTCGAGAATGAGGTCGTCGGGCGATTTTTGTAGGGCAGCCTGTAGCGTTTGAATGATATTGGCGTAGGGCGTATCGAGAAATATCAGATCGACCTTTTTCAGATTGGTTGATTCCATGGTGGCAGGTATTTAGTGGCGATACTTGTTGACGATGGCAATGGCTGACTCGGGCGTTACCTCGGGGTACACGTCGTTGTTCACGAGCATCACCGGCCCCTTGTGGCACCAGCCAAGACAGTTGGCCGTAAGCAGGGTAAACTGGCCATCGGCGGTGGTGCTGCCGATGCGGATTTCGAGCGCCTCTTCGAGCGCGGCCACCAGCTGCTCCTTGCCCTTCATGTGGCACGAAATGGTTTTGCAAACCCGGATGATGTTGCGCCCGCGGGGAACCGTATCCAAAAAGGTGTAGAACGATGCCGTGCCAAAGACATCGGCGGCCGAAAGGTTAAACTCGTGGGCAACGGCCAGCATGGCCTCCTCGCTGAGGTAGCGCTCCTGCCCTACAATATCCTGAAGTACCGTTAGCAGGCTGCTGCGCTTAGTCCCATGCTCTACCGCAAGCTGGTGTACGAGCTCTTCGATGTGCGTCATTGCAGTACAATTAAAGTTATTGGAACTGAAAGTTACGACATTGCTACGCTAAAATGCTAACAGTGAAGGCTGCTTTTTTTCAAAATTTATGGAGAAAGTATCGAACAGCGAAGGAATTGCGCCAAAAAGTAGCGGTTGCCGAGCCGGCCGAGTACCCCTTAGCGACAAAAAAACATCCCCAAAAAGTATCAAGTGGAGCCTCAACGCATATATTTGAATTTCGACAGACAAAATAAATACGATAATACTAACCTATACGCAATGGGAAACGAGGAAACTCCAGCAGAAGAAATCCTCCGTCTTAAAGACGAGCTGCTCTACCTGACAGATATCCTGGAGGCCGCAAAACAAGAGTCCAACACCACCACCAATCTGTGCAGCATCAATGCGCAGATAAGGCAGTGCTACGAAAACATCGGGTTAATACTACGAGCCGAACGGGTAAAAACAGACCATCACCTCGACGAGAACACCATAGCCTTCTACTACCTCATCAAGAAAAAGGCCGCCAAGGGAAACCCGCATGCCACAAAAATTTACGAGGAGCTTCGGCCGCTGTACGAGAGCCTGCTCATATCCGAAATGGGAAAGAACTAAACCGGACACAACCGAATTTTAATGGCGCTACAACTCGGCAGTGGCGCTATTTTCACACCCCACAGCAGCTGCCAAGCGGGAAACACCACCCCAAAAAGCGCAGAAATATCCCCCCATACCGCCCATGCCGCAGCTGACGATGAGCGATTTCTACCTCAACGGGTATCAGCAACCATATTTTTTTGTTTTTTTGCTAGGGCAAATAATCGGCGATACCGGCTCAAAATCCATCACCATGAATAAGAAAACAGCTCCAATACTTGTACTGCTTAGCATTATCACGCTACTCTCCACACTGCTCTACTCCTGTGAATCGAATATGAAGCCAGCCTACGTGGGCACTTGGGTAAGCTACGACAGCTCGGATTTCAAAGAAGAGAGTGGTAAGGTAATGCGTCGAATCTGGAATATCGGAGAATCAGATATGACAATTACCTATGGAGGTAAGGATAATATAGTGACTGAATTTATTGATGGTGCAACCATTAATGGGAACATGACAATTTTTTCCCAATTTATGACCATGCGAGTTAATACAGCATCTATATACAATCCAGAAACCAAAGAGTGGGCTTCGTATAAGAAGGGTGATCTAAAGTTCATTGAGACTTTAGAAGAAAATTATCTTGATACGCTAAACAAGTTCAGCTTTAAGGTTGTCAAGAATGCGTTAGTAATCGAGCAAGAAGACGACACGCTCTACATCCTCCATCGCCAGTAGGAGTATAACGATATCGAAAAAGGCTGCCCCATACCGGAGCAGCCTTTTTTATATTCTACCATACAGGAAAACGAAAACCCTCGCGAGCAGCCTGCTACTCCCTGTTCTCTGTTCTCTGTTCACTTCTCAGATCTCAGATCACTCTTGCTGATAAAAACTCCACCTACCTCCTCCATCACCAGTAGGTGTACAACGATACTGAAAAAGGCTGCCCCATACAGGAGCAGCCTTTTTTATATTCTACATACAGGAAAACGAAAACCCTCGCGAGCAGCTAGCTACTCCCTGTTCACTTCTCCCTTCTCACTACTAGATTGTCTTTGCCCACAGCGTGTGAACGCCAAACAGCAACCCCGCGCTTAGCAGCAGCACCACCGTTGCCGGTACGCCCAAGGCCAGCGCCCAAAAGCCCAGCAGCGACACCACAATCACCGTCATTACCTGACGGAAGTGCGAGCGCACGTGGTTAATGGACGAGACGCCCATGGAGGTGGCTCCCAAAATGGTGATATCGGAGTAGGGGATCAGCAGATCGCCGGCAATGGAGCCACCAATAACTGCACCCGAAACAATGTACACCATATCGCCGCCGCCACCAATACCCATAGCCATACCAAAGGCAATAGGCATGGTAATGGCCATGGAGCTCCAGCAAAAACCCGTTGCCACGCTAATGAGCAGCGCCATGGTAAACACAATGGGCGGAATCATGGGTGCGGTAATTAAGGGCTGCAGCAGGCTCACAATGTAGCCACCGGTATTGAGCGTGGCCGAAACCTCGGTTAGCCCGGTTGCCCAAATAATGATAAGGGCGGTAGGCACCATGTGCATCACCCCCTTTTTTACTGAGGTGAAAAACGTTTTAATGCCGATAACCCCGTCGCGAAATAGCAGCGTAGAGGAGTAGGCAATGGTAACCAGCGTGGCCCCCAGCAGCACCTCGATGGTGGGCGATGCCCCTATCACCTCGATGGGCGAGTAGCTGCTTGCCCCCTGCAGTGCCAGGACTACAACTCCTGCCAACATCGTTCCTACTATCGACAGTACGATGAGCATAACGATGGGGTAAAGGAAGGTCTTATAGGTAACCTTGGGGTTGATGTTCTGTATCTCCTCGACCGGTGCGTGCGAGCCCGACTTCATGCGCTTGCCCATCCACTTTCCCGAAAATGCCGAAACAAAGGCAAAGAACAGGAGCAGGTAGATGAACAGGTTGTACGGGATCATCCGAACCAGGTACTCAGTAGACGATATCGCCAGGCCAAATGGCTTTCCGGCATCGACCATAAGCGAACCCTCGTAGGCTGCCCAGGTAGAAACCACCGCAGCCGAGGCAATGGTGGCCGTATTATCGATAAGGTAGGTAAGGTACACCTTGGGGATGCGCTGCTTGGCCGCCACCGAGCGCATGGAGGTGGCTGCAATCAGGATGCTGGCATAGTCGTCGAAGAAAAGCAGCAAGCTGATGAAGAACGTGGCAACGCGCGTTTTCTTGGGCTTATCGAGTAGGCGAATGATGTACTCGGCAAACCGTTCGAATGCTCCGCTAAAGCGAAGCAGCTCGAGCAGCGCGCCAACGGCCAAAATAAACAGGATAATCATGTTGCGCTCGAAGTTGCTAAAGCAGAGCATCACGTAGTGCAGCAGCTCCTTTGGAAAGGCAACAACCGACGAGGCAGCCAAAAAGCTCCCCACCACAACACCCAAAAAGAGCGCCCAGGTAACCTTCCGAAATGCAAATGCAACGATAATGGTAACCAAAGCCGGAAGTAACGATAGGTAGCCGTACTCCATTTTTATATTTTATTCAACGTTAGAAATTGTAACTCATCGTGGAGAAGTTAGACGAAGGTATTTCAGAAGTTAGACGAAGTTATACGAAGAAGGTAAAGAGGTTGTATAAGCTGCTTGAGCGTCTACATCCTCTAACATCTAGCGTCTAAAAGCTAACGACTTGATACTAGCGTCTAATAAAGCTACTGCACCACCGCATGCCCCATTTCGGCAAGCATCTTTTCCTCCTCCAGCGTGCACACCTTAATCATTCCCTCGCCTAAACCATGTATTTCCACGTTGTAGTCGCGGTACACCTGAAGGGCGGTAACGATATCCTCGGTTACGAGCTGGCCAGGTACTAGGAACGGAATTCCCGGAGGGTAGGGCACAATCATGGTCGAGCAGATACGCCCAATGGCGCTACGTAGCGGCATAATCTCCCCATCGGTGTAAAAGGCAAAGCGGGGCAGGTACTTAATGGGCGAGAGCTTGAGCTTAAAGTCCTTCCAAATTTCGTTTACCGCCGCCTCGGGCTGGTTGCCGCTCATGCGCTCGATGCTTTCGAGGGCAAAGTAGAGGCGGTTTACCTTGCTCTGCGTGGTACCAATGGTAATAAGCAGCGTAAGGGTGTTGAAGGTGGTCTTTTCGACCTGAATATTGTGCTTGGTCATAAGGATGCGCTCCACCTCGTGGGCGGTGTAGCCCGAGTTGGTAACATCGATGGTAACCTTGGTCTTATCGAGACGGATATTATCGCCGGCCACCTCTTCCGAAATCAGATCCTCGAGCTCGAGCACCCTAAACTTCTTGAGCGAGTTGATCGACTTCTTGAGCATCTCCGAAAGCTTAAGCGCGTTGGAGAGCAGCTCGTACCCCTCCATCACCATCTGCTTGCGGGCAATATCCAGCGAGGCAATCATGGTGTACTGGGGCGAGGTGGAGGTGTGCATGTTCAGGTTTTCGGTAAAGAACTCGCGGTTCTTCTCAAAATCGGGATCCTGCACGTGAATCATCGACGCCTGGCTAAAGGCCGACATGGTTTTGTGGGTCGACTGCGTGGAGTAGTCGGCACCGGCCTCCATGGCGCAGGGCGCAAATTCGGGATGGAAGTGCGCGTATCCAAACCAAGCCTCATCGACAATAATTTTGATACCCCTAGCGTGCGCCTCCTTAACGATATCGGCGATATCGTAAATCAGCCCATCATAGGTACAGTTGGTAAGGATGATTGCCTTTAGACGCTTACCGTCGGCAATGGCCTTATCCATCTTTTCGATAATCTGCTTTTTGGGGATGGGGCCAAAGATGCCGTACTTGTTGTTTACCGAGGGCATCAGGTAGATGGGCTCCGCACCGCTAATAATCATGCTGTAGTGAACCGACTTGTGGCAGTTCCTGTCGAGCAGAATGGCATCGCCCGGCTTAAGCAGGGTTTGAATCAGTATTTTGTTGGAGGTTGATGTTCCGTTGGTGGCAAAAAAGGTGTAGCGCGAGCCGAATGCCCGTGCGGCAAGCTCCTGCGCCTCCTTGATAACGCCCTTGGGGTCGAGCAGCGAGTCGAGCGCCGGCACCGATACCGAAAGGTCGGAGGCAAACATGTTGTGCCCAAAGAAATCGTAGAAATCCTTTACCCAGGGCGAATTTTTTACCGAAAAACCGCCGGCATGACCCGGGGTGTGCCACGAATCCTTGGTGGTATTGGCATACTCCACCAGCGCGTCGAAGAATGGCGCCTTAATCTTTCCGTTGTAAACCACGTTATGAATTTTACTTGCAATATCCTCGTAATCGTTATCCCCGCGGTAAAAGTAGCCGCTTAGCAATCCGCCGGTCGAGTAAATTTCGCCCGCCGTTTTGTTGGTAAGCAAAAAGATGTCAACCTCGAATCGAATTTTGCTGATTAGGCTGAACAGCTCTTCACCTACAAGGTAGTCGGTGTTACAGTCGCTTTGTGGTACCTTCCAGGAGGTAAGAACGGCCTGAATGGAGCCATCGTTCAGGAGCAGCTGCTCGGCCTCGGCTACATTTCTGGCCGTAAGCATGGCCATTCCCTGATTTTCGAGGAGGAGGGCAACTTCTTTGAGACGATCAACTTCGGGGTCGATTAATAGGATGGAGTAATTCATAGCCAACGATATAATTTGAGATGCAAATCTACTGGTTTTTAACGAGAGTAAAAAAAATGCGCATTCCAGCGCTTGGGGGGTATAACCAATCTTGTGCCCTTTTGTTTCGGAGTTCAGGAAAGAAAGCTGTACAGAATAGCGTATAGGTGTTGGCCTGCCGATAATCACGGCGTCGGAAAGTCGATTCGAAAGTTCCGATGAGCTTTTCACGGCATCGATTGGTCAATCCGAAAGTTCGGATAAGCTTTTCACGCCTCGGTTGGTCAATCCGAAAGTTCGGATGAGCTTTTCACGGGTCGGTTGGTCAATCCGAAAGTTCGGATGAGCTTTCCACGGGTCGGTTGGGCGATCCGAAAGTTCGGATGAGCTTTTCACGGGTCGGTTGGTCAATCCGAAAGTTCCGATCAGCTTTTCACGGGTCGGTTGGGCGATCCGAAAGTTCGGATAAGCTTTTCACGGGTCGGTTGGTCAATCTGAAAGTTCGGATGAGCTTTTCACGGGTCGTTTGGTCAATCCGCAACTGCCGATGAGCTTTTCACGGCGTCGTTTGGTCAATCCGCAGTTGCCGATGAGCTTTTCACGCGTCGGTTGGTCAATCCGCAGTTGCCGATGAGCTTTTCACGGGTCGGTTGGTCAATCCGCAACTGCCGATGAGCTTTTCACGGCATCGTTTGGTCAATCCGCAGTTGCCGATGAGCTTTTCACGGGTCGGTTGGTCAATCCGCA
>CAXYUU010000118.1:0-8868 GCA_964292015.1 uncultured Acetobacteroides sp. | reverse complement strand
GGAGATTTTGAAAAACGAGCAGAATTATGGAAAAAACACTAGCTTCGATCTGCACATTTACTAATAGTCTTAGCTTCGTTTTCGTATTTCCAGCTTCGTTTCATTTCGTTTCAAATATTCCATTTTGAGTTTATATGGAGGGTAAATTAAAAAAAACAGGTAAACAACACCTCTTTTGCCTCTAAATATCGTCTCAACCTGCAAATATTTGTTAAACCAAGGAGTCAGCGAGCTCTCTATTTCAACAAAAAGTAGGAATGGAAAAACCATAGGGGTAGCTAAAATATAAGTTCGGTAGCAGCGAGCAAATAAGAAGGCTTAACCCAAAAACTACCTATATTCTATACCCGATTAGCAGGTGTGTTCCTTTACACATGAGGAACTGTTCACCAAATTTGGGTTACCCGTCACCCAAATTTCCAAGCTATTCGGAAGCTAGCCTGTAAAATTGCTACTGCTGGTTTAGCGTACCGATGGTAGCTTTTCCATTCCATCGTATAGCTACCCTGCTGTTTTGTTACTCCCCTTAGCTGGCATTCGAATGCTTGGTAATCGCCACTTTTACCCGAAGGAAAGTTCTGCTGGCGGTTATAAACGCTATCTTTATCGGATGAAATGGCTACGAAAACGGAGAAACCCCAACCTCTATGGTAACCAAACGATTAGAGAAATCTTAGATCAAAGGTAAACGTGGCGGCTTGGTGATAGGGTTAACCATAACCCTAAGAATTAACGTTCTGTCCGGCCATTTGTTCCCGACAATTTAGAAAAAAACATCGTAATATACCCCAATATGACGCTAAAAAATTACACTCCCACCGAGGCTTCGTTCTGGACGGGAAGGGTGGACGATACCACCGATCGTGATTCGTTTCGAATGCACCAGGTAATGGAGCGCATCGACCTAACCCAGCTCGATGCCACGAAGGTGGACGCCTCGGCATGCAACATCTGCTTTATTGGCTTTTGCTGCGACGAGGGAATTGCCCGGAATTTGGGTCGCACGGGTGCTAAGGGCGGGCCCGACTACATCAGAAGAGATTTTGCAAACCTGCCCGTAACCTTTACCAGCCGCACCACGCTATACGATGCGGGGAATATTTGGTGCGAAGACGACAAAATGGAGGAGGCACAGGAGCAGTTGGCGGTTGCCATCGAGGGGTTGCTCGACCATCACCTGTTTCCCATTGTGCTGGGCGGGGGGCACGAGCTTGCGCTGGGGCATTACAACGGTATAGACCGCCATGCCCGAAAACAGGCAAACCCAAGGCCAAGCGTTGGCATCATAAACTTCGATGCCCATTTCGATTTGCGCCCCTACCCCAACGGCGGATCGTCGGGTACGATGTTTGCCCAAATTGCCGACCGCTGCGCGGTAGAAAAGCGGGAGTTTGGCTACCTCTGCTTGGGGATCCAAACCTCTTCGAATACGGTTAGCCTCTTTAAGAGGGCCGAGTTGCTGGGAGCTAGTCACGTTCTGGCCAAAGACTTTATAGAACCCAACTTTACCAGCATATCGAGCCAAATTGCCAGCTTCGCCGATAGGCACGAGCACCTGTACGTCACCATTTGTAGCGACGTATTTAACGCAGCATCGGCTCCCGGAGTTTCGGCATTGCAGCCTTTTGGAATGAACCCCGAGGTGGTACTTCTGTTTCTTAAGGAAATTCTTGCAACCAATAGGGTTGTTAGCTTAGATATTGCCGAGGTTTCGCCCCGATTCGATCAGGATAAGCGAACGGCCAAGCTGGCAGCGGTTATTCTTTACGCCATCGTCAACACGCTTACCGAAACGTGGCAAAAGGCGAATGGTTAAAGGATGGATAGCCTACTGAGGAGGTGAAGCTGTAAGCATACACATTGTAATGTCAATGGTTAAGCACGAAACTCTATCAGGGCTGTCATTCCGGGCTTGTCCCAGAATCTTTCGATCGACGTAATTAAGCTTTAGCCCGGCGTAGCCAATCTAAAGAACAATCCAATAGGTTCTAAAAAAGATCCTTCGGGCAGTTTATTAGATCCCGTGACAAGCACGAAATAACACTCTGAGGAAAGCTTTTTCCTTAACTTGATAACATCCCAACGCTGGGAGGAGTAGCCCGTACCGATCGCAAAAAAGGGTCACCAAAAATTGGATGACGATCCCTAGTTTACATACCTGTTTCCAATGGAAAAGCTATTTCGCATATTCGAGATAACAAAGGAGCTGGCCGAGGATATCAGCTCGCGATCGTACGATGCCCACATTCACGATTTCGAGGAGCTCATCATCATTACCCAGGGTAGCCTCAACCACTCCATCGACTTTAGGGAGGAGGAGGTGACAGCACCGTTTGCCTGCTACATTCCTATGGGGAAAATGCACCGCTTAGCTCCGCATATCGACCTGCGGGGTTGGGTTATCAACTATAAGCCCGAGCTAATTCCCGATACAAGCTTCAACTTCTACTCCAACTTTACCACCTCCACCAACATCCCCCTACCTTCGGGCAGCTGCCTTGGGCAGTACGAAAGTCTTTGCCAGATAATCGAGTCGGAGTACAAGCAGGCATTCAGCGATCTGTCCACCATCCGCCATTTAACCAACGGCCTACTGGCAATGGTTGATGCCGAACGAAAAAGGAGTATCCCGGTGGAAAATAACGTAAAGGCTTCGCAAATTACCACCTTCAACAGCTTCCTAAAGATTCTGGAGGATAACTTTCGTCGCGACAAGGGGGTGGCGTACTACGCCGACAAGATGAACATGTCGGAGCGTAACCTCAACCTGATATGCAAAAACAACTTTAGCAAGAGCGTTTCGGAGATAATAGAGACCCGCAAGCTGGTGGAGGCTAAGCATCTGCTGCTACATACCACCAAGTCGATTTCAGAAATTGGGTACGAGATGGGGTACAACGAGAAGTCGTACTTTACCCGCGTATTCCGCATCAAGATGGGCGTTACCCCGAGCCGCTTTCGCGAGCTGGCAAAAAACATGATGACCTAAAAGTACCACCCCTTTTCCGAATAGTGTTACCACCTGCCCTAGCCATCGGCCTATCTTTGTACTATCGAAAGGGTAAGGCTACCACACCCAACCGATAGCCCCAAAAATGTGGATGCCCTTTACCCGCAAATCGACAACGATTAGCAGAATAGCATCACCATTAAAACAGGCAGCAGGTAGCAAAGGTAAAAAACAAGCACGAATAAAATTACTGAAATGGGAACTCAATCTGGAACAAGAACAAGCTGGGTAGTAGACGCAGCGCATAGCAAGATTAGCTTTAAGGTAAAGCATTTGATGATATCGAACGTAGCTGGCGACTTTACCCAATTTGAGGGAGCCGTTACCACCGAGGGTGACGATTTTGCCACCTCATCGATTCAATTTTCGATAAACGCCGCATCGGTAAACACCGAGATGGCCGACAGGGATGCCCACCTAAGAAGTGCGGATTTCTTTGATGTGGAAAACCACCCTAAGATTACCTTCGAAGCCAACGGTCTACAGCATGTGAAGGACGATATGTACGAGGTTACCGGAAACCTGACCATAAAGGGTACGACCAAAGCCATTACGCTATCGGTAGAGTATGGCGGTATAATGACCGATCCATGGGGTAACGTAAAGGCCGGCTTTGCCATCACCGGAAAGCTGAAGAGAAAAGAGTGGGGACTAAGCTGGAATGCCGCCCTAGAGGCCGGAGGCGTAATGGTTGGCGAAGAGGTTAAGCTTAACGCCGACTTAGAGCTAACCAAAGTAGCCAGCTAAACCAGCCTTGAACGGTTAGTAGGAAGTAACGAATTGCACATACCAACAAAACCGGTAGCCAGCCCAACCGGCTACCGGTTTACATCACCAAAGAAATAATGGCTAACGAGCTTTCCAAAATAGCAACCGATTACCGCGCCACCCAAAAGATGCCCGTACTGTTTGTTGGGCATGGCAGCCCAATGAATGCCCTAGAGGATAACGAGTTTGTTCGGGAATGGCAACGCTTAGGAAGGGATATTGCCAAGCCAACAGCAATCCTATGCATTTCGGCACACTGGGAAACACGAGGTACCCATGTTACCGCAATGCAAATGCCCCCTACCATTCACGACTTTGGGGGATTTCCCCAAGCGCTGTTCGATGTGCAGTATCCTGCTCCGGGTAGCCCCGAATTGGCCAACCAAACCAGGCAAGCGATTACCAAAACCGAGGTAGAACTTGACTATAAGTGGGGTATCGATCATGGCGCCTGGAGCGTGGTAAGGCATATGTACCCCAACGCCGACATTCCGCTTGTTGAGATGAGTCTCGACTACGGCAAGTCGCCCCAATACCACTACGAGCTGGCCAAAGAGCTGGCAACACTCCGCAACAAGGGAGTGCTGATTATAGGAAGCGGCAACATTGTCCACAACCTCCGCATGATGGCCTGGGATAAGGCTCACGAGCCCGAATACGGCTTCGACTGGGCGCTACAGGCCAACGATACGATTAAGCAGCTGGTAGTAGACCATCGGCACGACGAGCTTACCCACTACCCTACCTTGGGAAAGGAGGTGCAGCTGGCCATTCCATCGCCCGACCACTTCCTACCCCTTCTCTATGCGCTGGCATTGCAGGACAATGACGAGCCGCTATCGTTCTTTAACGACAAAGCGGTGATGGGATCCCTCACCATGACCTCACTCCGAATAGGATAGGTGAGGAAGGCATACAGCACTTGCTATTGGGGAACCATTTACTAATCGAATACCTAAAACCATACTCCACCAGGAGAACGAATACAAGGAGGTTGTCGCCATGCTATGGGGCAGCCTCCTTTTGTTGTGAAGCATGGGCGGTGCGACAGCCTGTAATCCAAAATAATGAAGCAGGGGGAGAACTGAATTGAGAACGTCCAAGCAGCCAGTAGTATCAACAGCTAAATAGAGACCAAGGTCTTACACATTACTTACAAGGATGCCTCAACAGGAAGTAAACCCAGAAGGAACAACACCCTAAGATTGCCCGTAAGGCACCATTAATTCGGCAACAAGAGTTCCCCACTCGGCAACCACAAGCAGCCTGCGCAAAGGCAAACGGAAGGGTATCGCCCCCTCCTACCATCAGACGCAAAATACCGAAACCAAAGAGTAACCAGGAATCGAAATTACGGGTGCCTGCTGCTGTTTGGTATGCCTACGAATCGGGAAAAAACATGCAGCCCCAACCATACCAGCAAGCATAACAAAAAACGAGCATCAAATAGAGAAAACGTAGGCTGCACAAGGGATGAAAGCCTGTTGAAGTAGAAAAAAAAACAAACCAAAAACCCCAAAATTCAAGCATAAAGGAAGGCTTTTTACTTTTTTTTTGAAAAAAAACAGCGTATCCTAAAGCAATGCTTACAAAATATTTACCGTTGCCGATGGCCTAATTAGTAGCCCGAAAAAACTTCGAATTCGATGCAATTCGAGACAAAAGGCGTAACAAACTCATCGAATATGCGTCATAAGCGCATATTAAATCAACCAATCAAAAATGAAACTTTTCTACTTTGCGAAAGCAATTCTAATCTTAACACTAGCTATTGGTACCGGAACAGCAGCTGCCGAAATCCCTGCGAAGGGAAACGCCAGCGTAACCGGAAGGGTTATCGATCGAATGAACAAACAGCCCATATCGTACGCCGTAGTCTCGCTGGGTATACTCCCCGATACCACCGTAAAGAAATCAATTCTTACCGACGAAAAGGGATTCTACAGCTTTAGCAACGTGGAGAGTGGCAAGTATGTGGTAACCGCAAATATTGTTGGCTACAAGCCCAAGCACTCTAACGCCATTACCTGCAACCAGTCGGCCGTTAAAGTAGCAGACATCACGCTGGAAAATATAGTTCTTAAGGAGGTGATGGTAATGGGTAAGCGTCCCGAGATAGAGCAGAAGGCCGACCGTACCGTGCTTAACGTAGACAACAGCGCAACGGCTTCTGCCGAAAATGCCTACGAGGTGCTCCGCAAGGCGCCCGGGGTAAACATCGATAAGGACGACAACATATCGCTAAAGGGAAAGGATGGCATTATGGTTACCATCAACGACAAGCCAACCTACCTGTCGGGACAGGAGCTGGCCAACTACCTCAAAACCCTTCAGGGTTCCGAAATCGAAAAGGTGGAGCTTATCACCACCCCCCCTGCCCGATACGAGGCGGCTGGTAACACGGGCATCATCAACATTAAGATAAAAAAGAACAACAAGATAGGGGTTAACGGAACGGTAAATGCCGGAATAACCATTACCAACAAGGTGGGTGGCAACACCGGGCTATCGCTAAACATGCGTAAGGGAAAGCTGAACACCTTTGGATCGTTTAGCGCTCGAAAAGGCTATAACCGTACCAACCTATTTATCGACCGAAAGACATACGATGATACCGCCCGTATTCAGCAACACGGCAAAGGAATTGGCAGCGGCCAGGGGTTCAACTTTAGGGTAGGGATGGATTACGACCTGAATAAGCGCCACACCTTTGGGGTAATGGCACGAGGATCTAAAACCAACGAAGAGGGTAACATGGATACACACACCGACCTGTTCCTGAAAAACGGAAACTTGGCAAAATACCTCGATAGCCGTACTGTTGAAGATGACAATGGAAAAAACTACACCCTTAATGCCAACTATAAAATGAACATCGATACCATCGGCCGTTCGTTAAACGTAGATGTCGACTATGTGGAGTACACTAAAAGAAGTGAGCAAACCAACAGCACCTGGTACTTTAAGGCAAATGGCGACAGCTTTGCTCCCTCTCTGCTACTTAAAAACCAAACACCATCGGATATCTACATTAAAACATTTAAGGCAGACTACAAGCACCCTTTTAATAAAGAAATGGTAATGGAGACTGGAGTAAAAGGCAGTATGGTAAACAGCGATAACAACCTGAAGTACGATAAGTATAACCATCTTGCACAAGAGTGGGGTGTAGATAACGAGCGGTCTAACCACTTTAAGTATGAGGAGAATATTGTTGCCGCCTACACCTCGCTATCGTATGAAAAAAACGGGTGGAGCCTTAAAGGAGGACTACGTGTCGAGAATACAATCAGCAGGGGGAACTCTGTTAGCATCAACAATATAAAAAAAAGAAACTATACTGACTTCTTCCCAACCTTTTTTGCACAACGAACCATTAACGAAAGCAACTCGCTTGGCATTAGCTACAATAGGCGCATCGACAGACCCAGCTACAGCAAGCTAAATCCGTTTATGTTTCGTATCGACGAGTATGCCTACCAAGAGGGAAACCCCAATCTAAAACCGCAGTACACCGATAACATAGAGATTAATCATGCTTGGAAAAACATCATATTCTCGAGCCTAGGCTACTCCTACACCTCCGATGTGCAAATGCAGGTAGCCGAACTTATAGAGATTAGTAAGCCTATAAGCGGTTCTACCAAACCCACTACGGCAACTAAAATTGTAGAGAGGAACCTAAAGGGGTTAACCAGCATCACTTTTAATGTGAGCGCAAACCTAAATCCAGTTAGGTGGTTCAGAACAAATAATAACGTAACGGCATTGTACAATACGTACAGCCGAGACAACGGACAGTCGGGCAATAGCAAGTTTTCGTACCTTCTGTACTCCAGCAACAGCATTATACTTCCCAAGCAGTACACTTTTGAAGTAATGATGAAGTATAATAGCAATATGGCCGACGGACTTTTCAATATAGATCCCATGTATTCCGTAAACCTCGGGTTGCAAAAGAAATTTCTCAACAACAAGCTCAACGCCAAGATTACGTTTGATGATATTTTCAACACCTTTTGCAGTAGAGCTAGAGCCAACTACGACAACATAAACATAGATACCCGAAATACATGGAAGAGCCAGCGAATCGGTATCGCACTTACCTACCGTTTCGGTAGCAAGGATGTGAAGCAGTCACGTCAGCGCAGCACCAGCTCGGAGGATGAGCAAAACAGAACAGGTAAATAGGCAACACTGGGGGTGGTATCCCCTTGCAGCAAGAGAAAAATACAGATAACAACCCAAAAGGCCTGGAAATATGCAGGTCTATATTTTATAGCACGAAAGGAGGGCACCGTACGGAAGACAGCAGACGGATAAAACAGAGGGTAGGAAAAACAGTAAGTAGCGTCAGAAAAAAGAGCAGGAGGTGTAACTAAACAGTAGCCATTCGCGTCATACACCCAAACAAAATCACCCAATCAATGATGAAACTTATCTATTTTGCAAAAGCAATTCTACTCTTAACACTAGCTATAGGTGCCGGAACGGCAGCTGCCGAAGTTCCCACTAAGGGAAGCGCAAGCGTAACCGGAAGGGTTATCGACCGAATGAACAGCCAGCCCATATCGTATGCCGTAGTTTCGCTAGGCATACTCCCCGATACCACCGTAAAAAAATCGATGCTCACCGACGATAAGGGGTGCTACAGCTTTAGCAATGTCGAAACTGGAAGGTATGTAGTAACGGCAAATATTGTGGGCTACAAGCCCATGCATTCCAGCGCCATTACCTGTAACAAGGCCACCACAAAGGTCGAAGATATTACGCTGGAGAATTTAGTTCTGAAGGAAATCACCGTTGTTGGCAAGCGTCCGGAGATAGAGCAGAAGGCCGACCGTACCGTGCTTAACGTAGACAACAGCGCAACGGCCTCTGCCGAGAATGCCTACGAGGTGCTCCGTAAGGCACCCGGTGTAAACATCGATAAGGACGACAACATATCGCTAAAGGGCAAGGATGGCATTATGGTTACCATTAACGACAAGCCTACCTACCTGTCGGGACAGGAGCTGGCCAGCTACCTCAAATCGCTTCAGGGTTCCGAAATCGAAAAGGTGGAGCTTATCACCACCCCCCCTGCCCGA